>JBDHVF010000080.1:0-16261 GCA_039809605.1 Polyangiales bacterium
ATGCGGCCCACCGGGGCGGACTGCTCGGCCCCGGATGAATCAGGGAGCGCGGTGTGGCCGAGCCTCAGGACGACCTGTTCGGTGCTCCCTCTGGCGTGCGTCGGCAGCAACGGGTACCAGAACGAGGGCACACTGGTCTGGAGCACCCACCGAAGAGCCGGGGCCGTCCCTCCCGACGAATGGGAATCCGTCGCGGCAAGCTCGCCCTGCGCCCTCGTACGCTCCCGGTACTCAAGCGGCTCTCCAATCTGCGTCGGGACCGTGTGCTCGATCGCCCACGCCATGTTTGCCATCTCGTCACGGAGGAACTGCACCTCCTCGACCACGGGGCCGTCCGTGCGGGTGGCGCTCGCGCTCGCAGGCAGGTGGAAGAAGCGCGCGGGTTCGCCGCTTGGCATGCTCGTGGTAAACATGGTCCAGCGCTGCCGGCCGAGAACTGAGCTCATCGCCGTCGTGTCCGCGCGCGGGATCTCGACCGTGTCCCCGAACACGTCGTGCACCTTGAGGGACTCGACCTGACAGAGCGTCCCCACGCTCATCTGCAGGGGGATCATGAACCAGTCATTCCCCTGCACGAGCATGAACTCCATCACGGCCAGGCGGGCGAGACCGCGCCGGTCGGTCTGCACGCTCCCGAAATCCGTCGCATCGCTTTCGAAATCCCACCATCGCGCGTTCGGCATCCCACGGAACCGCACGTGCGCGGGGTGGACGTTGCGCGTGAACACCTCGCCTGCCCGCAGCACACCACCTTCCTCCAAGAGGCGGAAGGACCACCAATCGCACATCCCGTCGCGGTCCGGCACGATCGAGAAGGACAGGTCGTCATGCTCCGTCGTCGCGTACAGCGTGGCATCATAGCGCAGCCTGTCGGGCTGCCACGCGGGTGGCGCCAACCCTTCTGCTGGAGCGATCGTGCCCACGAGCGCCGGGACCTTCCCCCGAAAGCGCTCCAACGCATGCCGCACCGGCCCCTCGAGCTCGCTTCCAATTGCGATGCCGGGGAACGCGAGGGACGGCGCCACACCGTGCTCCTCCACGTGGCGAAACAGGAGAAGTCCGTCGAGCGACCCACCGCACACAAGGAGAAAGTCCAGAGCATGAGCGTCGTGAGGCTTCCAGCGCGCGGTGCCCTCCGGTGGGTCGCGGAGGGGCCGCGCCGCGCGAAGGCGCGGGAGGAACTCCGAGAGATCCGCGGAGCCAGCTTCTTCGATGAGTAATTCCTCGAAGAAAAGCCCGAGTTCCACGGCCAGAGAGAGATCCGTCTCGTCGAGCGGCTCCTCCTGAAAGACCTTCTCCAGCGGGTCACCCAACGGGTTGTAGGACCTCGCATCGCCAGAAGCGGGGCTCCACCCGCTAGCGATCACAGAGCGGGTGGTGAGTTCGATCGAAGCAGGCGACGCGGCGTCCTCACCCCGAAATTCGCCCACCTGCCACTGCCGGGCGAGCATCCACAGGGGATCGCGAATCTCCGCGCCGAGCGCCCGATCGATGTCGGCCGAGCGGGGACGCGGTTCGAGGCGGTTCCAGTAGGTGATGGACGTCATCGGCCCGTTCCTCCGGACGACGCATTCGCGACGAGGTGGCCGCTGAAGTCCGTCGAGACCGTGTCCTGTGCGGTATTGTTTGCTAGATGAATCGCCGGCAGGAACTGCCCCAGGGGCCCGAGCCGCTCGGCGTCCACCGTGCGCAGGGTCGCCAGTTCGAACGTCTCGTCGAGCGTCGCAGTGAGCGACTCGACGGTCCAGGGCACATTCTCCGCCGGCGGTACGGCGACCAGCACGGCCTGCGCAGCTTCGGCCCCCGGGTCGTCGTGGTGGAACGCGATCCCGGTCAGTTCCCGGTTGTTGGGGATCAGTTCCGCCCACTCGTCGATCACGAGGCCGGTCCAGAACGACTGGGACGGCGCCCCCTCCGGCAGGTGCGCCGCGATCGACACGGTCCCCGACGGCGGTGGGACCGCGCGCGTCGTCCCATCCGAGCGAGTCTCCTGAAGGAAGGGCAGCGCCACCCACTGGTCGTAGGGGCACGGAGCGAACTGCGCGACCTGGAACTCCGGTGCCCTCGGCAGCACGCGCGACTCGGGCCCGCCGTCCGCCGAGCGCGGCGGGATCGTCGACAGGTAGAGCGCGAGCTTGCGCCAGCGCGCGAGGGCGGGCCGCACCCGCGCAGCGCCGTGCAGCCACCAGCGCACATCCGTGGGGGTCGCACCGATCGACATCCCCGCCGCGAACCGGGCCCGCACGTTCGCAAAGTCGCGGACCTCGAACGGAAGGAGCAGCGCGGGCGGCGCCCCGAAGAGCGCCGTCAGCGCGTCGAGCAGGACCCCCTGGGGTCGCCGCCGTGCGGATGCAGCGGACAGCGTGCCCGGCGAGGCCATCGACACGTCGAGGGACTGCTCCTGCAACCGCTGGATCGCCGCCGCCGAAAGCGTCTGGATCTGGTTGCTCATCGCCCCGGCAGGGACGGCCTGATCCGCGGCCTTCGCCAGGCGCCGGATCATCTCTCTGGCCACGTCGAGCGCCCTGGCTCGTACGGCCCCGTCAATCCCCTCCGCAAACGAGGCGGGCACCGGGAACGCACCGGGGATGCCGAAGCGCGCCGCGCGCTGAAGGTTCCGCCGCACGAGGTCGATGTCGGTGGCGGCGACCGTCGTCGCCAGCCCGATGCAGACGCTGGTGAACTCCTGGAGCACGCGCGCCGCGCGCTGCTGGACCTCTGGCGTAGGTGCGGGCGACGCCACGGTCGCGCTCGTCTGCATCGAGGCTTTCAGATCTTCGGCGCGCATGGGTCTCGCGCTCTGGAGCACGTCGCGGAGCACGCGCGCGACCGCCCAGAGCGCCGGAAAGGTCCGGACCACCCCTTCGGTGAGGGGCACAGGCTCGTGGACGACCGAGAGAATTTTCGCGCCGGACCGCGTGCGCGCGACGAAATCGACGATGTGCCGATCGATCTCCGTGGCAGGTGGCGGCGGTGCTGTTCCCGCCGGCGCCCCCGCCGGGGCCTCCAGATCCCAGGGTGTGGGCGTCTCGCCAGACAGTGCCAGCACGTCGAGCGGCGCGAGTTCCAGGTCCTGCAGCCGTACCACTAGCGACTGGACGCTCTCCCCTGCGGCGCTGTCCGGGGCGGACTCGTAGATCACCGTGCAGCACACCTGCGCAGGATCCCCCAGGACCCGCCCGACCCACGCGTCGAGCGTCGGTTCGAGCACAGCCCGCACAGACGGGAGCATGGAGAGGTCTACGCGCGAGGCGTCCTCCTCCCGCGGAGGAAGCACCAGCGCCACGCGGTGTGTGATGGAGATGCCGCTCCGCGGCGAACGCACCACCTCGGGGTCGGGCGGCCGGGCGCCCTTCGCGACCGCGTCGAGCGTTGCGCCGGCGACCTCCGTGTTGCCGCGCACGATCTGGTAGACGGACTCGGCCGTGAGCAGATCGCTCACCGCATCGAGCGCCTGGCCGAGAGTGGCATACAACTGTTTGAAGAAGTCCAGATCCTCCCCGCCTTCGACCCCGGCGGACAGGAACGAGTCGAACTGGCGGAAGAAGGCCAGCCCGTCGGCAACGCTGCGCGCAGCCACCTGCCCGGCGGGCAGGTGTGAGTCGGTCATTTTGTTCGCGACGAGCGGAAAGCGCTGCCGGAGCGGATCGATATAGCGGTCGCGCCGCCCCTCATGGAGTGCGCGCTCGACCCGGTACCCGAGCACCTCTCCCAGGCTCTGCCCGGCGCGCACCAGATCGAGGATCCCCTGTGCCGCCTGCACCCTGGCCGACGAGAGATCGATCGCAAAGCGCCCCTCGCCGTCGTCGTGTGTGGCGAAGGCGTTGCGCAGGACCGCACCGGCCGCAGCATGATCGAGCGAGGGTCCATGAATGTAGCCGTCGCTCACCGAAAGCCCGGTCTGCGCCTGGAGGTTCTCGACGCGCGCATAGGCGCCGACGTGGCACCCCCTCGCGGACACCTCCCCGAAGCGCGTCCGCATCGCCGCGAGGCGTTTGGTGAACAGCGACGTGATCCACGCGTCGAGCCGATGACTGCAGGTGTCGAGCGTCTCTGTGAGCAGACGCTCGAGCTCCGATGTGGGGCATTTAGCAAGCACGTCCAGTGCATGAGCGAGCGGCTCGAATTCCGCGTCCGTGTAGTCCCGAGCCGCCACGAAATCCGCTCTCTCGGTCGACATCGGAACCGGAACGAGATGCCTGCTGGCTCTACGGAGAGAGAGCAGCGGCCGGTACAACGGCCCACTGTCGATCGGCTCCCAGAGCGGTGTGGCGAGGTCACTGACCCCGATGATCTCGAGTTCCTGACGGCGCGCGTGCGCGCGAGCGATAAGGTCGGTTGTTCTACGGACGTTATTCCTCAGGTCCGAGGCGACTCGGACGTACTCCAGCAGCACGCCGTGACGCAGGAGGCGAAAGAGCAATGATGCCCCAGAGGGATTCGCGAGGTTTCCGGATCGAAGGCTGTCCAGTGAGGCGCTCAGGATGCCCGTGATGTAGTTCTCATCCGCCCTGAGCGGGAGCGTCTCGCTCAGTGGTTCGGAACTGATCAGCGGGCACGCTGCACGTGGCGCGAAGTCGTCGTAGAGAGTCGCTGCGAGCGATCCGCCGAGTCCGCGCTCCCGCCAGGCGGAGTCGAGCCCCAGCAGCCTCGCATTACACCAGAGGGCGACCTGCGCAGGTGGCAAGCCCTGCAGTTGCGCTGCGTTGAGGAGCACCTGCGGGCCCAGCCCGCAACGCACGCGGACCTCTCGGGCGCTGGCATCCATGCCCAGCACTTCGAGCAGATCCCGGTCGGGGTCTCCGGGATTGCGGCCGATGTGTGGCACGTCGCGCGCCGCCGCACGCCAGATCTCGCGCCCTGCCCGCAGGAGTTCGGGGACTCGCTTGTCGAACTCTCCGCTCGCCCCACCCCCCGGATCCTCCCCGTCGTTTCCGGATGGCACCCAGTGCGTGAGCGAACTCACAGGGAGCACGCCGTACGGGACGCGCCCCACGCGGAAGCAGGGCAGCGGACCTCGCCCGCGGACCCAGTGCACGAAGTGGGTCCGCACCTCGTCCCACAACGCGACGGAAACGAAAGGCTCGGCCCGCTGGGCCAGGAAGTACCCGAGGGTCGCGGGCCAGAGCGCCTCGTTCATCTGTTGGGCGTTGTACTGCTCCTGCGCTCCAGCTCCTTCGATCCCCTGGAACGTAGACGGTAGGAGCCCAAGCGCGGCGGTCAGGACCGCCTCGTCTCGAGGTGCGTCGGGATCCGCCGACAGGGGCTCGTGGCGCTCGCCGTCGCGGTTTCCCGCCGTGAAGCCGGCGCCCCCTGCCTCGGTGTTGTTCGTCCTCGTCCCCTGCGACACCAGCGCGAGACCCGAGGTGTAGCGATGCGCCTCGAAGAGCTTCGAGAGTGCGAGCGCCGTGTCGCGCGGGCCGCTGCCGCTACGCACCCCGAACACTAGGACGCGGTTGAAATGGGTCACACCGCCAACGTAGATGCGCAGGGCCATCCCGGCGTTGACCGCCTCCTCGAAGTCGATCGTCCAGCGCAGTTCCGGGTCGATCGCGAGCGGCGCGCCGCGCTCGTCGTACTCTTCCGGAGGGGTCGGCGGCGGCTTCATCGAGAGCGCGAGCAAGGGGCGGATCGGCAGTCCCGTGAAGACCGTTTCACCACCTACGCCAGGGTCGAGTCGCACGATCCATCGATCGGGCAGCAGTTGTGCGACGACCTCGCGGGTCCAGCTCCCCGGCTTCGTTCCCACCGGCTCACCGAGACGCCCAGGCCTCGTGGCCTCGACGATCCATGCCGCGCGCGACGCCGTGAACTGCTGGACCAGAGTCTCCCATGCGTTGCGCTCCCCCTGCGCGTCATGGTGGCTCCAGTAGAGCGCCGCGGCCCGCCGCTCGGCGTGGGTCAGCTCGCGCTCGTGCGAGTCGGCGAAGATCTCGTCGGGGTACACGCGGACGAGCAGGTAGCCGGACTTGAAGCGCGTCTCGATGCGCACCGGCAGAAGCACCAGAGGATGGGCCGGATCGAGCCCGGGCAGGACGCCGTCGCCCTCGAAGGTGCGGGGCCTCACGGGCTCGGGGAGGTTCAACCGTGCGGTCGCCTGCGGGTCCTTCCCCACGAGCGCGACCGCGGACGGGATGGCCTCCACCCCCGCACGGCGCGGGAGCCCGCCCGAAACGATCGAGGGGGATCCAGGTCCCGGCAGACTGGTTTTTGCGGGCGCTTGCTTCGTTCCCGCAGCGGGAACGTCGAACGTGGATGGCGCCTGGGGAATATCAGGTCCCTCCACACGACCACTTGATGCCTCTGCGGCCAGGGCCTGCAGTTGCACGGCGCTGCCGGGTGTTGAGGTGATCGACTTGTCGCGCGGAGGCTCCCTACCCGGGAGCGCCGTCGGCGAGGCCTGGATCGTGGTGCCCAGTGGCGGGATGGCCGACGCCCTGCCCTTCGGCGCGGGGAAGGTCAGGCCATCCGTCCGGAACCCGCGGACGGTGCGTACCGGCGCGGGGGCCTTCACCGAGAGCGGGGGCTGCTTGCGATCGTCCTCTTTGCTCATGACCTTGCCTCCGCCTGTCGCGGCAGGAGCACGCTCGCGGGGATCAGCACGCGGACGGGGTGGCGGAACAGCCAGCGCGCCAGTAGGGAGGAGGTCCCCGGCTCGTCCCCCGCCGCCGGCCGCCGTCGCTCGTCCTCGTTCGCGCCGCGGAGGATCGCAGTGTCTGCCATATCCGCGATATTGAAGTACTTCAGGGGCGTCGTGCCGTCCCCTTCGGGCACCTCCACGATGCCGAAGCGCGGCTCGGTCGGCTGCTCCTGGATCACGAAGGTCCAGTTGTTCAGGTCGCGCTCGATCTCGTCGCGCGTGATGTCGAAGCCCAGGTAGGTCACGTCGGGGTTCAGGGTGCCCGTGAAGATCGGGTGGCGCTCTTCCGGCCGGGGCGTGATGCGATGGAGCGCGTACACCATGGCGGTGGGGTAGCGGCGCAGGAGCTCGCTGCGCAAGAGAAGCACCAGCCGGTCCGGCCCGCCGTGCGTCCCTAGCGCCGTCGGGCCCCAGGTGTCGATCGCGGTGATGTCGCGCGTGTCCACCTGGACGCCGCCCTCGCTGCGCTTGCGTGGCCGCCAGAACTGCCGGAAGTACGTGCCGCGCTGATCCGTGGGGTACTCGTTCCAGAGCAGCTCGCGGCCCATCTCGTGGGAGAGGCCGACCATGTACGCCTCGACGAAGCGCCAGTTGGTCAGGAGCGGCAGCACGGTGTCCTGCGGGACCTTGTCGAGGCCCGGGAGGATCCACTCCTGCGACCGGGCGCTCAGCGGCTCCACCATGGGTTGTGGGAACTCCGGCGCCGCGAGGATTGGCTCGAGCGGGTCCGAAACGTTGCGAGGCAACCCGGGAGCGAGCCGCAGCCTCGCGCGGATCGCCTCGACGAAGGTCACCTCCGGGTCGAGCCTGGCGAGCACATGCTCACGCAGTTCGTCCAGGTCGACGGGGACCGGCGCAGGTGCTCGAGGGACTGGCGCGGAGAGCCTGCGCATGAGATCGACCAGCGCCCCCCGCACGGCGGCGGCCTGCCCGTTGTCGTCCCCCGTGCGCCCACGCTGCGGGGGCGGTGACGCAAGCCCCTTCGCGTCGAACCGCGGCGGAGGAATCAGCTCGAAATCCGGTGCGCCGGGGCCGTTCTGGATCGCAGCGACCACCGTGGCGGTGTCGGGCGGGGTGCCCCTCGACATCCCGTTCACGAGCCGCCTCCACTCGCCGTTCACCCACGGCGATTCGTCGCGAGGAGCGAGCCCGGTCGCGGCCGCCAGAATCATCCCCACGAAGGTCCCCGGCCCCGACATGGAGGCCATGGCGCGACGGAGCTCTGCAATCTGCGGGGCGAGCGCGGGGTTGCGCGCCTCCAGCGCGTCGAGCATCGAGCGCGGGGTCGCCAGACCGGAAGGGTTCTCCGGCGGCCGGGCCGCCGCGATCTCTCCGCGGTTGAGGCGATCCAGGATGGGCTCCGCCGTCGCCGTCGCTTCCGCATCGGGCTACGCGCGCGGGAGAGGCGGCGCCACGTGCCCTGAAGGACGCCGGTCGGGATGGGGCTTCGCGCGAACCGCTCCCGCACGGTGACCTCCCCCTCGAGCACGTTCGCGAGCACGGGCGCCGTGAGGCGAAAGAACGTGTCGCCGAACGCCGTCGAGAGGTCGCGGCGGTGGGTGGTGATCGAGGCCTGCCGGGCGAGCTGGTTGAACCGGAGTTCCTCGTTGATGCGCCGGATGCCCGCGAGTTGCTGCCAGGCGCTCGCCATCAGGGGCTCCTGGAGGGTCTGGACCACCAGGGTCCCCATGCCGGCCGCGACGCGCGTCCGCGGGTCGGCGTTCAACTCGTTGAACCACCCCGTGCCCTGCGACGGTGCGAGCATATGCGACGCGGCCTGCCACTCGCCGTAGAGTGGCGGGGCGAGGGCGGGCGTGCTCAAGGACGGGGCGGTCAGGATCCGGAACCAGCCGTAGAAGCCGCTCCTCCCGAGGCGGGACCAGGCTGGCGACCAGGGCTCCTCGGCCGCGGGGATCCATGGACGGAGCGCTGCTTCGAGCTGCCCCACGTCGTCCGCGGTGACCTGCTCCCCGCTGACCGGCTGGCGCAGGTCCATCGCGCGGCGCCCGAGCTCCGGCGGCGCGGGCCGCGCGGTGATCCTGCTCGCCAGGAACTCGAAGTCCCCCTCGGCTCCCGTGCCGAAACGCCACTGGTAGTAGATCGGGAGCCGATGGGGGGATGCCCCGGAAGGCACCTGCAGGAGCCCCTGATCGTCAGGCCTCCAGGCAGGGTCCAGGGCACCTGCGCTCCCCAGGGGCAGCCCCAGTCCGGCGAGCCTCCCACGCTCGAAGGTGGGGACCAGGAACGCCGTGTAGGCTGTGCGGGAGTGCAGCCTGCGCGCTGCGACGAGACGGGCGACCACGCGCTCGGGGTATTGCGAGATCTGCGTCTTCGCGTAGCCGCGGGGGTCGGGAATCGAGCTGCCCGTGAAGATTTCGGAGGGCAGAACATGCGCGTGTGCCCAGGCCCAGAGCTGGTCGACGCGTGGGAACGGGACCCCCGCTCTCGGCACCAGCACGGGGAGCGGGTGGTTGCTCCCAGCGGGCTCCAGCGTGAACTCGCCGTCGGCCAGGACGATCAACGCGATCCAGGGGAGGAGCTGGTCGCTCGTGGCGGCCGGTGTGTAGCGCCACGGGAGGTCGGCCTCCGAGAACTCCACCAGGGGGAACAGGTTGTTCTCCGCGTCCATCGCGTCTGGCTTCGGCCAGACCCGGCAGATGGCGCGGGCATCGAAACCGACGACGTCCCCTGGTCCGAGCAACGAGATCGTGACCGACGTATCGTGCATGCTCGGCGCGGGCGCCGGGACCGGTCCGCGTGGCGACGGGGGCGCATCGAGGGTCGCCGAGATGTTGAGGTGCACCTCGATGGTGGCGCGCCCGTCGGCCCCGAGGCTTCCCTGGATCTGCGTCGCGGCGCCACGACGCACCGCGGAGAGGAAGAGGTGTCGTGGCGTGCCCGTCACGTCCGTCGGCAGGTCAGGCATCGTCTATCTCGCCTCGTGGAGCGGAATCACCCGCCACATCCCACGCTCCTCGGGATGAGCACGCAATCTGTCCTGCAGGGCGTCGTGAGCCTCCCCAGAAGAGGACGTGGGGACTGTGGCTGCTGCGCCGCCAAACCGGGCCGGGCGCAACGTCGCCGCGTCGACGATCACCATCTGTTCGTCGCCCAGTGACACGAGGGGACTCGCACCGGGAGGCGGGGCGAAACGCCGATCACCGCCCGTTCGCATGGGCGCCAGCGCGGAGGCCGAGGTCCCGTGGGCCGCGGAGAGCGTCACGAGGTCCGGGACGTGGAGTACGTTGAGCGGGGTCGTCGCGTGAGCCTCGAAGGTCTTGTAGGCGAGGTCCGTCTCGATCGGGTTCTTCGGGTCGAGGGTCTCGACGCCGAAGGACGCGCCGGCGTTCATGAGTTCGAACGAAGGCTGCGAGAGCTTCTCGGCGTCGGTCAGCTGCTGGAACTGGCCTGGGGCGAAGTTCTCCTTCAGCAGGCTCGCCTGGCCGTCGCTGGTGCCGACCCGCGTCCCCTCCAGATGGAACGTCGTCGGGGCGGCCACGCGCTTCTCGCCATACCTGTTGATCTTCCGGTCGAGCGGCATCACGCGCTGCCGGAAGTTCAACGTCCCGACCGGGTCGAGCCGCAGCGGCGCGTCGCTCGCCCCGGGGTCCGCGAACGAGACCACGCGGCTCCCCTCCCCCGGCAGCGCCGCGACCCAGTTCTTGAGGTCGCGGACGGCCGCCTCGAGCAGGGGCCAGGGATCGACGGTCTCGATCTGGATCTCGTGCGGGGACTCGCCGAAGGTCGCGTCGAAGCTGACGCTGATCTCGAAGAACAGGATCGAGATGCTCGCGCTCCCCTGGACGTGCCACGGGGTCGGGCCGGTGAGCACGCCGGAGACGGCGATGCTCATGATCGCGCTCGTCCCGCGCCGCAGGGCGAGGCCCGCCGCGAAGTCGAAGCGGAAAGAGAACGGCCGGAAGATCACCAGCGCGTTGAACTCGAGGTAGCCGTAGACGTTGAAGCCCGCGGCCTCGGCGTAGAGTTCGGCGCGCGCTCCGAACTGGAACGAGTTGGAGGTGACGGCGAGGTACGCCGCCAGCGTGATCCTCGGATTGTTGCCCTCGCAGAGCGCAAGCGTGAGGCGGCGCAGTTCTGGGAACCCTGGTGGGGGCTTGTACGCCTTGTTGAATCCGCCAATGGAGAGCGCAAAGTCGGGCTTATCCCCCCAGGACAGGCGCAACGCCATGTCGCCGGAGAGCGTGAAGCTCGCCACCCGCGAGTCATGCAGGCTCGCGCTGATCGCCAGGGTCTTCTCGCCGGTGTCGAGCGTGCCCGAGATGTCGATGTGCAGGACGACGACGGCGGCATCGGGATCGGGGAACGCGGCGGAGATCTGGCCGATGAGCGCGATGATGATCGGCGACGGGAGCTGGATGATGATGCCGAGGTCGACCGTGACGAGCGTCGGCGTGCCCCAGCCGATCTTGAACATGGGGCCGAAGACGTAGCGATCGTTGGTTGGCGGGAAGACGCGTTGGAGGCCCGTGACGAGTTGCGACGCCTGACCGATGGGGTCACGGGGGAAGAGCAGCGGCGCGAGGCTGCCGTTGCGGACCCCTTCCTGAAGGGCACGCGAGGAGACCGCGCGTTGGATGCCGCAGATGCCTCCGACGCCGTTCAAGGTGAAGCCCATCCCGAGTTGAATGGGCGTGAACTCTGCACTAATTGCGATTAGGAATGAGTACCCGCTGACCCCGGACGCATGCGTGTCGACGATCCCCACCGCGTGTAGGGCCACCTCACTGATTGAGAGGGAAAGGGCGCCAGTGTAGCGACCGCTATTCGCGTCGTACGCAATGAAGCCGCCCCCAATAACTGGGCCAGCCTCGGCAGCAACCCCCACACCCTCTGGTGACTTGAACCCAATCTCAAGCTGAAATGGGCCCAAATTGCCTGTGGTTGAAGGGAACGCAAGATCAACGTGTACACCGAGGTTTTGGATGGAGGCACAAACAGGGCCGATGCGGACCTGCACCGTTGCCCCAACATGAGCGGAAACCCGATCTGTGCGGGGCGTAACTGCAAGGACAATACTCTCAAAAGTGACACCAGGAAGTTCAATGCGAGTTGGCAGCTTGAATTGAAGCGTTCCGCTCCCGCGGAAATAGAACCCACGCGCAGTCGCAACCCCAATTACAACATCAAACTTAGCGCCGATTCCATCACGGGGGAGAATGCTCCGCAGGAACCCATCGCCTTCCCCAGGCTGGATACTAAGACGTGCGTCTTGCAGAGCAAGTTCGATGTATGCGTCGAATGCACTGGAGGCATCAAGGCGCACACCCAACTGCGCAGAAGCACTGCCTACTTCAAAACGGCTTGCCCGCGCACTTCCAATCAGTATCGTGGGCTCGGAATCCGGATTACTGTAATTCAATCCGACGGACACTTCACCGCGTGCTCTCGTGCTTCTGGATGCGTCATCAAAACTGTCAACCATTTCAAGAAGTCCAGGACGCACAACGATCCCCAGTCCTCCCTGAAGCCCCAAACTGCTCTGCACAGCAACAATAAATTGCTCTGTCAATCTTACTTGCAGTCCAACAACGCCCTCCGCATAAGGCAATAAGGCTAGTCCCGGGAGCAATGAACCTTGTGTCGTAACCGGTACCACACGAACACCTAACGCAGCATCTGCCCCACCAATCCTACGAGAGAAAATGGGAACATCCAAAGTCAACCGACCATTGCTTGGAGGCACAGAAACTGCCGAGTTCGAATAGACTCCCTCCCGACTAGGCTCTTGCATCCGAGACCGGATTCCAAGCACACTCAAGCAATCGCGCAAGTCTACCAGTACTCTCTCAGCATCAAATTCACGAGTGCGCCAACCATAGGCACGCTCAAGAATTAGACCGGGGTCGCTCAACAATTGCGGAACATCAGGAACAGCCAACTCCTGCCTAAAATAGCTAGGCCTGCTATCAAAAGGTGGGACGTACTTACGCCGAACAACACCAATTAATTGCAGGCAAAACAAGATCCTACGATGATATCGAATGAGGTACTGAATGAGCAGATACGAAAATAGCTGGAATGGAAACTCCGATGCAAACCCGGCATCAATCAACGTCTGCGGAAGCCCAGATTGTAACGCCGAAAGAACCCCCGAATACATACCCTCGATTGCTTGAGTCAGCGACCCAAGTTCTTGCGCAGTAAGTCCTTGCCCATCCAAAACGGGTTGAATCGCGTTATTGAGCGCCATCATTGGAGCAGCAAGTGATAGCAACGTTGTCGGCAGTTCCTCATCCGGCCATCCTAGTTCCCGCAGTAGTTGCGCCAGCCCGTCAGGAGAACTGAGATGCGAGTTCAACGGCGCTATTGCACGACCGAGTTCAGCGGCGATTGTTTCGAAGGCATCCGACTCACTCATGATGTCTCCAATGACTAGCCGACTTCGGAATCATCATCCGAACTATTTTCGCCCGCGATCCAGAGATCCCCGGCAGCAGCATCATTCCTAGCCAGAGGCGCAGGGTATTCCTGCGCATCAAGTTCGGGCAGTTTTGTAGGGTCAATGGCGAATACAATCGTGTATTTACAAACATAGCAAAACTCTACATCGACCAGACCCGTGTAACTATTTTCCACCTCACTACGCATCTTGCACACCCCCACGGCGCGACAAACACCACAGGTAAAATGCCCACCTCCAACATACAAGCCAATAGTCTCCTCGGCATGTTGCGGAGGCGTATAACCCGGGATTTCTGGCGGAGTTGTACGTCCATGTGTCATGAGAGCACAAGGATCAGTTGCGCCTAATCCCACGCCACTCCTTGGAAACGCCCCATGCTCGCTAATATACTGTAACACAACATGATGAATAATCGTATCCTCCTCATTAACAGGACGACCGCCACGAACTACCCGGCGCACCATTGGCCGGTAGAGAACACTATCTTCAGGTATATCAATATTTCTACTGACCACCCCCGTCAAGGTGAGTCTGCCGACCTCAAACCCACTATCAGCACTGATCACAAATGGACCCGCCGCTGGCATTGGCCCAACATTTACCAGACGATTATTCCTAAGCACTTGTCCAGTGATCGCCACTCTACTTCCATCAGAGCCAAAATGGAGATCTCGATGGCGGAGATATACCTGCAATCGAGGCGAGGATCTCAGTTGCCCTTGCCACTGCCTAGCGCTAGCCGGATCCACTTGCACTTCAAAGGAAGAACTGCCCGCACGTCTAGTAACACGGCAACCAGCTCTCAAGACAGTTGCCTTAACAATGCGAGGCAAGTTCCACTTAATATTCCTAGTATCGATTCGGCCGCTTTGCATCTGTTGTACGCTACGTACACCAGACGCCGGAACTGCAACGCGACTAATATGTGTGACATTGTGTCGTTCCTCGATAGTCGCTCGGACTCGCATCGCCTCAGATGCGATCCGTGAATTCTCGTATTCATCAGCTAACGCAAAGGAGTGCCCAAACTCATGCGTCGCAGTTGCTACTAGAGCGATAAGACCGCTATCATCATAGGCTTCTGGCTCATGCCGCACAACAATTCTGCCGCTCTCCGTATCAGGAATAGAAGTCTTAAATATGCCCTCTCTCTGCACACCAACACAAAACGCAGAAACAGCGGCGTTCGTCCCTGCACGCGGACCATCGTTTACAAACATAACCACTCTACCGCCATTCCCCATAAGGCTTCCAATATTATAATTAACGTGAGAAGCATCGCTCCCAAATCGCAGAGACGACACAAACGCTGTTAGTTGCTGATGTTCGTTGTACCTATGCGGATCGGTATCAAGATGTGTATGCTCCTCTCCAATAGCCCATGCCGATTCGTTGCTAAGCCCCTCGATTGGCGCAGGGGATCTTGGATCCCCACCTCTGCGCACACCAAGCATCATTCCATATCTGGTTTCAACCGTCTTCGTGTATCTCGCCTCACTCTGAATAAACCAAGTATTTATCAAATCATCACTCGCCCGAGATGGATCGAATACCCCCTGTCCACTTCGCAAATTTTGGCTGGCCCACACGGCACGAATATTGTTTCTATCCAACGCCCTAACACTGCCATATACGACGTCTGGAAGCCCGACAAAACCGACGAGTTCCCGCATAGAGTATGGGACTGGTGGACCGCTTCTTGGGTCGTACCCAGCTCTCCCTACTGCGAAGGCCGGCACAAATTGCCCTCGCATTATTCGAGCAAAGTTTGGGGCCCATCGAACGCTCTGGGGAACTACAACCTTTGGGCCAATCGTAACGCCAGCCTCAAGAGACGGCTCAAAAACAGACCAAACATTAAAACTATCTCGCAAAAGGGGGAACGGGCTACAAGAGGGAGATTCAAAAATTCTCCTCAAGAATTGCGCAGCCACATCCCTAAAAACTTGTTCGTCGCTGGCGCGGAATCCCTCCGCCAAGATCAGCATGTTCCAAGGGCGCCGTTCATCCGATCTTCCCAAGAGATTTACCACCAAGGGCGGCGTACGACGTTCCACAGTTACAGGAACCCTAATCGTTCTAGAACCATGAGTTATCTCAATGGCAGTTGCACCTTCCACTCCATGTGATTGGACACCGCCTTCTTGATCAACAGAAACAACATCGGGGTTTTGAGATCGAAAAGAAAACAACCACGAATGCCTTGTAACAGCGCCAATCGTGTCGTCATCGAACTCCGCATAAATACTCAAAAATCTCTTGCCCGAATTAAGCGGCAGCTTTAGCCGCTCATGGCCACTAACAAAATCCCTAACAGCCTCATGACGGCACACGCGAACCAAGCCGTTGACAAATTCATACGCATCCCCGGGAGGGCCATATCTCGCACGAGCTCGGCCTATCGTAACGCCCATCACCCTTCCACCGACAGTTTCCAATGTGTCGCTACCTACTACTCTCACGAGGGTAGTATCGAACTCGCTAAGAGTTAAAGGCAGGCTAGGAGCACTCTCGTCGAGAGTACCGCGCGCAAGCAACCGCACTCCTTGGGGAACATCACCGACAAAATGCAACTCACAGCCAGGGAAAATTGCTACTTCTGCCATGGTGCTACTTCCCAAATAGTCCGTTACCATGCACAGCTAGCCGGATGCAACAATAAAACGGCCCTTGTATCGGAATTAGTGGAAGCGTGTAGATGGCGATCGTCTGCCGTCGAATTCTGACGGTCGCGGGCAAGGCGGTCATCGCAAGCTCTCGGGCAAGGAGGAGGCGCTGCTCATCGCCACCGCATGCTTGGCGCCGCTGTAGGGACGGCGTTCGCCACAAAGCGGCCGATGCGTGAGCGCGCGTTCAGCTCTGTGTTCCCGTCTTCCGCCCCCTGAACGTCTGCCCTCCATCACGGTTGGCGCAGCGTCGCGTGGTTCAACTCCGTCGCGGGTTTCGCGAGTCGGTCGTCCGCCATGGCCTCGCAGTCGCCCCGCGGGTCCTCCCCCACGTCCCCGACTCGCCCGACAACCGGCGGCCTCGCGACTCCCCTCGGGCGTGTCCCCTCTCGCACTCACCGCGTCGCGAAGACCTCCTCCAGCAGCATGCGCACCTCGCGACTCCACCAGCCCGCGCAGCAGGCTCTGCTGCGCGGACGACGGCGGCGTGACTTTGCGAACGAGCTCGGGAGTCGAGCCGACGCGGAAGGT
>JBDHVF010000081.1:0-16257 GCA_039809605.1 Polyangiales bacterium
CGTCGGCGCGCGCCTGGGTGCGAACGGCCTGGAGGTCGGAGCCCGCGCCGGGCTCGGTGGCGGCGACGGCCGCGACGCGCTCGCCCGAGGCGAGGGCGGGCAGCCACCGCGCGCGCTGCGAGAGCGAGCCGTGGCGCACGAGCGCGTGCGAGCCGAGGCCCGCGTGCAGGCCCACCATGATGGCCACCGAGCGGTCGACGCGCGCGAGCTCGGCCACGACGGCGCAGGTCGAGCGCAGCGGGAGCCCGAGGCCGCCGTGCGCCGCGGGGATGGCGAGGGCGAACAGGCCCGCGTCGGCGGCGGCGGCGATGACCCGGTCGGGCACGCGCCCGGCGGCCTCGATGGCCGCGGGGTCGACCTCGCGCGCGAGGAAGCGGCGGGTGGACTCGCGCAGCTCGTCGAGGGCGGCGTCGGCGGGGGAGGCGGCGACGGTCATCGCTGCGCCCGCACGCGCCCGGCGACGAGCGCGACGACCTCGTCGAGCGTGGTGAGGCCGTAGGCCTCTTCGACCTCGAGGTCGATGGCGAACTCGTGGCTGAGCGACGAGAGGAACTCGAGGGCGTTGAGCGAGTCCATGCCGAGGTCGGCGCGGAGGCGCTGCGCGCCCGCGACCGTGGCGGGGTCGCGCTCGAGGATCTCGGCCAGCAGGCGGATGGTGCGGGTGCGGATCTCCTCGTCGGAGACGGCGGCGCGGGCGGGGGCTTCGGACTGGCTGATCGACTGCGTCATGCGAACGTTCCCTCGGGGCTCGTGGTGGGGAGTGCCGCCGGGAGGTGCCCCGTGCGGCGGAACCATGCGACGGCGGCGTCGAGCGCCTCGTCGAGGGGCCTCGGGTCGAAGCCCAGCTCGCGCCTCGCGCGCGCGTCGCTCGACGCGACCCCGGCCAGCGCGACGTCGACCATCTCCCTCGGCAGGGCCACGCGCTCGCGCCTCGGGGCGGCGGCGCGCTCCTCGGCGTCGGCGCGGGCGCGGGCCTCGTCGGGCGGGAGCACCAGCGTCGGCGCCGAGCCCCCGTACCGCGCGGCGATGTGCGTGAAGAGCGTGCCCACGTCGACCGCGTGCCCGCCGAGGTTGTAGGTGCCCGTCACGCCCGCGGCGAGCGCGGCGGCGTGGGCGCGCGCGACGTCCCTCACGTCGACGAGGTGCACGAGGCCGTCGACGCGCCAGGGCATCGCACCCCGCGCGATCGCGACGACGAGGGCGCCGGTGCCCGCGCGCATGTCCCACGGGCCGAGGCAGCCGCCGGGGCGCAGGGTGACGACGTCGAGGCCCTCGCGACGGGCGTCTCGGGCGGCGCGCTCGAGGTGCCACTTCACCGCGCGGTAGACCGAGCCCGCGGGGGCGCGCTCGGCGAGCTCGCCGTCGGGCGCGCCCGCGCGGTCGACCACGGCGATCGACGACGTGTAGACCACGCGCCGCACGCCCTCGGCGCGCGCGGCGTCGAGCGCGTTGCCCATCTCGCCGAGGGCCCTCGCGACGGCGCGCTCTCCGTCGATCGAGTAGCGCGGGTAGAGCCCCGCGGCGTGGAAGACCGCGTCGCGGCCCCGCATCGCCGCGCGCAGCGAGCCCGCGTCGCCGAGGTCGGCGCGCACGGCCTCGTCGACGCGGCCGCGGAGGTGAAAGGGCGCGGCGCGTCCCCGGTAGGTGACGGCGACGTGGTGGCCGGCGGCGCGGAGGGCGTCGGCGACGTTGGCGCCCACGAAGCCTCCGCCGCCGAGCACCAGCGCGCGCAGGGGCGCGACCGCGGGGGGCAGGGTCATGGCGCGGGACAATGGCGGCGGAGCACCGCGGACACTTGATGGCCGTCAAGGCGAGGCGCGCGGCGCAGCGCATGGCCGGCGCCGAGCGCTGCGATGAAGAGCCCCATGGCGTTGGCCTGGTGCATCGCCGCGAGCGGCAGCGGGACGTAGAGCAGCAGCGTGGCGACGCCGAGCGCGACCTGCGCGCCCACGGACGCGAGCACGAGGTCGCACCAGCGCCGCGAGCGCGCGTCGAGCGGTAGCCTCCGCGACGCGAGCCAGAAGGTGAGCACGGCGAGCGAGAGCAGCGTCGCGAGGGCGCGGTGGTCGAACTGCACGGTGGTCACGTCGAGGAGCGCGCCGAGGTACCACGGGTCGAGCGGAAAGAGCCCCGCGGGCACGAGCCGCCCGGCCATGAGGGGAAAGGTGTTGTAGGCGAGTCCCGCGTGGTTGCCCGCCACGAGCGCGCCCGAGAGGGCCGTGGCGAGCGCGAGGCCCGCGAGCGCGTCGGCCGCGCGGGCGATGGGGTGGGGGGCCGAGGGCGAGGGCCCGTCGCGCACCTCGAGGGCGGTGCGCACCAGCAGCCCCGCGAGCACGAAGGCCATGCCGAGGTGCAGCGCGAGGCGCACGGGGCTCACCCGCGGGTCGTGCACGAGGCCGCTCTTGACCATCCACCAGCCGAGCGAGGCCTGGAGCGCGCCGAGCGCCGCGATGGCGGGCAGCCGCGCGCGCAGGGCCGGCGGGAGGCGCCCCGAGCGCCAGAAGGCCACGAGCGGCAGGGCGAAGACGAGGCCCGTGAGGCGGCCGACGAGGCGGTGCACGTACTCCCACCAGAAGATCGAGCGGAAGCCCTCGAGGGTCATCGACGCGTTCTCGAGGCGAAACTGCGGCGAGCGGCGGTACTCGGCGAAGAGCGCCTCCCAGTCGCGCGCGTCGAGCGGCGGGAGCGCGCCGGCCACGGGGCGCCACTCGACGATCGACAGGCCCGAGCCCGTGAGCCGGGTGATCCCGCCGATCACCAGCATCGTGAAGACCATCAGCGCGCAGGCCACGAGCCAGCGCGCGACCTCGCGCGGGGATGCCATCGGGGGCGGGACGGTGACGCCTCGCGTCAGCTCACCAGTTGACCGCGATCAAGCGCGCAGCGGCTTCGCCCGCGTGATGCTCGTGCGCGCACCGGGCGCGTTCGCGCGGTGCGCGCGCGCACGCTTCCGCGTTCTGCGCGCGCGGCACATCGACTGCAACAAAAGCGTGTGGTGATATCAGTGGACTTGACGGTCCATTGATTGCGGCTCACAACCCGACTGAAGGATGGACGAGACCTTCGTCTCGACGAGGCGCCATGAAGCTCTCCGATCGAACGACTGATGAGGGACCGCGCTCGACGACGGCTCGCCCGACGGCGCCGTCACGCTGTTACACCTGCCCGCTGGGCGTGGCCGCGGGCGTGCCGCGCGGCGGCTCGTGCCCCTTCGTGCCCAGGGAGCGCGAGGCGGGCGCGCTCCTCTACGTCGAGGGCTGTGCCGCCGACCGCGTCTGGTACATCGTGCGCGGCTACGTCGCGCTCTCTCGCGAGGCGGGCGAGGCGAAGGGCTCGGGCGTCACGTGGGCGGTGCGCAGGCCCGGCGAGCTCCTCGGCGCCGAGGCGCTGGTGAGCGGCACCTACCGCGACTCGGCGCAGGCCCTCACGCCGGTGACCCTGTGCGCCGCGCCGCGCGAGGTCGTCGACCACTGGCTCGGCCCGGCCGACTCGCCCGCGCGCTCGCTCCTTCAGCTCGCGATGCGCACGCGCTGCAACGAGGCCCCGCGCCGCTCGGGCGCCGACGGCAGCGCGCCCCGCCGCGTCGCGCGCTGGCTCCTCGACGACGCGCCCGGCGGTCAGGCCCCGCCCATCCCGCGGCACATCGTGGCCGCGCTCCTCGGCATGCTCCCCGAGACCTTCTCCCGCGCCCTCGCGCGGCTCGTCTCGCTCGGCGCCATCGAGGTCGACCGCAAGGCCATCCGCGTCGCCGACTTCGACGCGCTCCTGCGCGCCGCGGGCGAGTCCGAGGCGTAGTCCCCCTTGCGCGCTCACCTCGCGGCCACGCTGCTGCTGCTGGCGGCCTGCGAGGCCGCGCCCGAGCGAGCGCGCCCGCGCGACGCCGCCGTCGACGCGCCCCTCGACGCGGCGCCACTCATCGACGTCTCCGCCCCACGCGATGTCGTCACCTCCGTCGAGCGCCGCGTGGCGTGGCACTCGAGCTCCATCGCGCTCACGCCCGACGGGCGGCGCCTCTTCGTCGTGAACCCCGACGTCGACACCGTCTCGGTGATCGATCCCGCGACGCGCACGCTCCTGCGCGAGGTCGCGCTCGGCGACCGGCCGCCCGCGCCCGACCCCGCGACGGGGCGCTTCGAACCGCGGGTGGACCCGCGCTCGCTCGCGTACTCGCCGCGCACGGGGTTGCTCTACGTCACGGCAGAGCGCGCGGGGCGCGTGCTCGCCGTCGACCCCGAGGCCGGCGCCGTGCGGTGGAGCGTCGCCGTCGGCAGCGAGCCCGTCACGGCCCTGCTCTCGCCCGACGAGCGATCGCTCTGGGTGTCGGTGTCGCGAGACGGCGAGGTCGCGCGCGTCGACCTCGACCGCCGCGAGGTCGTCGAGCGAGCCCCGTGCGGGCCGAGGCCCTGGGCGCTCGGCTGGTCGGCCGACGCCTCGCGCCTGCTGGTCACGCGGCTCACGGGCCCCGGCCTCTGCGTGGTCGACGTGGCGCACCCCGACCGCGTGACCGAGGCGCCCGTGGGGCCCGTGGCGTGGCGCGGCGACCGGAGGCTCGCGCACGGCGCCGCCCGCGCGCTGCGCGACGTGCTCGTCAGGCCCGCGACGGGCGAGGCGTGGGTCGTGCACTCGCTCCACACGCCGCGCACGGCGCAGCCCGAGCTCGATTTCGAGTCCACGGTGTTCCCCGCGGTGACGGTGGTCGACGAGGGCGGGGCGACGGTGGCGACGATGTCCACCGACTCGCGCAACGTGCCCGGCCGCGACGGCGCGTTCGCCGACGTGGTCTCGGGCGGCCACGCCGTCGCGTTCACCCCCGACGGGCGCTGGGCCCTGGTGGTCGACCGCCACAGCGAGGACCTGCTCGCCATCGACGCCGACCTCCGCGTCGAGGCCGCGCTCCTGCGGCCGCTGCCGGGCCACATGCACGAGGGCATCGCGCTCTCGCCCGACGGGGCCACGGCGTACCTCGACGCGCGCAACTCCCGCGAGGTCGTCGTGGTGCGCGTCGGCGTCGACGACGGCCGCCCCTCGCTCGACCTCGACGGCGACCCCATCGCCACGACGGCGCGCGACCTCATGCCCGCGCGCCTGCGCCGCGGGCAGATGCTCTTTCACCACGCCGACAGCGCCGAGCTCCCGCTGTCGCAGAACTTCTGGGTCGCCTGCGCGAGCTGTCACGTCGAGGGGCGCTCCGACGGGCACGTGTGGCGCATGGCCGAGGGCCCCCGCGTCACCCCCTCGCTCGCGGGCGGCGTGCGCGGCACGGGCTTTCTCAACCGCACCGCCACGCGGCGCACCGTGCAGGATTTCTGGCGCCTCATCGCGCGCATCCAGGGCGGTCGCCTGAGCCCCGACGACCCCGACCACGCGGCCATGCTCGACGCCCTCGCCGACTACGTCGACCTCGGCATCCCCGCGCCCGTCGCGCCGCGCACCGACCCCGCGAGGGTCGAGCGGGGCCGGGCGCTCTTCGCGCGCAGCGACGTGGGATGCGCGGGCTGTCACCAGGGCGAGCTCACCACCGACTCGGGCCGCGGCAACGCCTCGCTCGACCTCGCGGGCCCGGTGCTCCTGCACGACGTGGGCACCTGCAACGCGGGCGAGCACCCCGACGTGCCGCACCGCGACGACGAGGGCCACCCCCGCGCCGCGTGCGAGTTCGACACGCCGTCGCTCCGCGGCGCGGCCGGGCCCTACATGCACGACGGCAGCGCTGCGACGCTGGCCGATCTCCTCTCGCGCGACCTCGGCGGGCGCCACGGCCACGCCGGCGCGCTCACCGACGAGGAGCGGCGCGACCTCGCGGAGTTCGTGCGCTCGCTCTGAGTTGACCGCGGTCAAGTCCGCGGTGCGACGCGAGGCAACAGTCCCACGACAGAGGTGACGATGAAGCGGGTGTTCCATGGGCTGCTGTTCTCGTTGCTCGTCGCCGCGGCGTCGCCCGGCCAGCCGGCGCCCGCGCTCGAGGCGTGCTCGCCGCGGGGCCACGTCTCGCTCGAGCGGCTGCGCGGGCGCGTCGTGGTGGTCGACTTCTGGGCGAGCTGGTGCGAGCCCTGCCGCAGAGAGTTCCCCATGCTCGACGACCTCTCGCGGCGCTACGCGGCCAGGGGGCTGACCGTGGTGGGCGTCTCGGTCGACGACGACGCCGCCAACTACCAGCGCTTCGTGCGCGAGCTCCACCCGAGCTTCTCCGTGGTGCACGACGCCTCGCACCAGATCGCCGACCGCTGGGGCCCCGCCTCGATGCCCACCACCTACGTGATCGGCCGCGACGGGGTCGTCGTCGCCGCCCTCACCGGCGCCGACGTGCAGCAGCTCGAAGCGCGGGTCGTCGCCGCGCTGGGGCGGTGACCGCCGTGCGCAGGCGCACCATGCTCCTCCTGCCCCTCGCGCTCGCGGGCGGCGCCGCGGCCGCGCGGCTCCGTCACGGAGACGAGCCCGACGACGGCGACGCCCTCGACCGCGACGCGACCGCGCAGCGCGTCGCCATGGGAACGCTCTGGCAGGTCGTGCTGCCCGCGGGCTCCGCCGGCCACGCGCCCGCCGCCGCGATGCGCGCCCTCGACGAGGTCTCGCGCCTCGAAGACGTGCTCTCGGAGTTTCGCCCCCACACCGAGGTCTCGCGGGTCAACGCCGCCGCGGGAGGCGCCCCCGTGCGCGTCTCGTACGACACGTGGTTCGTCACCGAACAATCGCTGCGCTACGCGGCCCTCTCCGACGGCGCCTTCGACCCCACCTGGGCCGCGATGCGCTCGCTCTGGGACTTTCGTTCGGCCGACGCACGGCCGCCCGACCCCGACGCCGTGCGCGCGCGCCTGCCCCTGGTCGACTGGCGCTCGGTCGAGATGGACCCCGCCGCCCGCACCATCCGCCTGCGCAGGCCCGGCATGGCCATGGGCTTCGGCGGCATCGCCAAGGGCTACGCGCTCGACCGCATGCGCGCCATTCTCACCGACGCGGGCGTGCGCGACTTCGTGCTCTACTCGGGCGGCCAGGTGCTCGCCGAGGGCACCCACCGGGGGCGCGCGTGGCGCGTGGGCGTGCAGCACCCGCGCGACCCCGAGGCGCTCCTCGGCGCGCTCTCGATCACCGCGGGGTCGGTCTCGACGGGCGGCGACTACGAGCACTTCTTCGTGCGCGACGGGCGCCGCTACCACCACGTCATCGACCCGCGCACGGGCTGGCCCGTCGGGCACACCGCGTCGGTCACGGTCGTCGCGCGCACCGCCCTCGAGGCCGACGCGCTCGACACGGCCCTCTTCGTCATGCCCCCCGAGCGCGCCATGGCGAAGGCCCGCGAGCTCGGCGTCGCCATGGTGCGCACCGACCCCTCGATGCGCAGCGAGATGACCCCCGCCATGCGCGCCATGCTCGAGCTCCGCGTGCCCCTGGAGCCCGCGTGACCCGCTCGCGGCGCGTCGTCATGCCCGCGCTCGTCGCGCTCGCGTGCGCGGGCTCGTGCGACGACGACTCGCCGCGCGGGCGCTTCGACGCCGAGGTGGCCCCCGTGCTCGCGCGCCGCTGCGGCACGAGCGCGTGCCACGCCGTCGATGCGAGCAGCCGCTCGGCGCGGCAGCTCCGGTTTCACACCGACGCCGACGGGCGCATCGACGACCTCGACGGCGCCTACGAGTCCGCGAAGCGCTGCGCCGACACCACCGAGGCGCCCGAGCTCTCGACCCTGTTGCGCAAGCCCCTCAGCCCCGAGCTCGGCGGCCTCGCGCACGCCGGCGGCGCGGCCTTCTACGACCGCGCCGACCCGGCCTTTCGCGCCGTGCGCGCGTGGATCGCGAGCGAGCGCGGCGGCGGCGAGGACGGCCGCCCCGAGACCCTCACCGAGGGCGAGCGCTACTTCGCCCGCGAGGTGCAGCCGCGGCTCGTCGAGGGTCAGTGCATGACCGGCTCGTGCCACGGCGCGACCTCCGCGGTGCCCCTGCACTTCGACCCCGGCGTCGACGGCGTTTTGGGCGTGGCCGCCACGCGCGCCAACTACCTCGAGGCCCTCGTGCACCTCTCGCTCGCGGGCCACCCCGAGCTCTCGCGCCTCGCGCGCAAGCCCCTGCGCGACCCCGCCCTCGCCATCCCCCACCGCGGGGGCAACGGCATCAGCGCCTTTCCCGTCACGATGGACGACGCGCTGCCCCGCGCGGTGGTGGCGTGGGCCCGCCTCGAACGCCGGCTGCGCACGGGAGAGGGCGACGGAGACCCCATGGGCATCGCCTTCGTGGCGGGCCCCGTGGGCCCCGCGCGCGTGAACGAGCACGACGCGTTCGTGCCCGGCGGCGACGTGATGCTGCTCTCGCCGCCCGCGCCCGGAGGCGCGCTGCGCAACCTCACGGCGCCGCTCCACCGGGCGCCCGCCGACGTGCGCGACCCCGCGGTCGACGACGGGGGCGCGCGCCTCGCGTTCTCGATGCGAGAGGCGCCCGACGCGCCGCGCGTCATCTGGGAGCTCGACCTACGCACGGGCGAGGGGCGCGCCGTCACCCGCGGCGTGCGCCTCGCCGACGGAAGCTGGTCGGCCGACCGCTGGCCCGCGTACGGGCCCGACGGGCGGCTGTGGTTCGTCTCGACGCGCGCGGGAATGCTCGCCGAGCACGCCGACGGCTACGACACCGACCTGTACGTGAGCGAACGAGACGGCTCGCTCACCCGGCGGACCTTCACCCCGAGCCCCGAGCTCGCGACGACGTTCTTCCGCTACGGCCACGAGACCAGCGGGTCGGTGTCCTTCACCGCGATCCGGCGGCTCGGCGACGGGTACAAGGGCGTGGTCTACCGCTTCCCGAACGACCTCCACAGCGAGTACCACCAGCACGTCGGCATCACGCTCGGCGACGACCTCACCTGGCACATGCGCGAGACGCCCGACGGCAACTACGTCGGGCTCATGCTCGACCGCGACGCGGTGTGGTCCGCGGGCGCGCTCGTGTACGTCGACCGCAACTTCGGCATCGAGCTGCCCACGGCCGTCGAGTCGAGCAGCTCGCTCACGGGCTACAGGCACCCGGCGACCTACCTCGGCCCCTACGGCTCGCACGCCGACGTCATCATGAACCCCTACGCGTCCGAGACCGTGCAGAGCCCCGTGCGGCGCGTGCGGAGCGACGGGGCGTGGCGCGACCCGCACCCGCTGCCCGACGGCCGCCTCGCCGTCTCGTGGGCCGACGGCCCCGTGATGCTTCGGGACCGAACCATCACCCCCGACTTCGGGCTCTACGCGGTCACCCTCGCGCGCGACCCCGTCACGGGCGTCGCCTCGGTCGCGCGACGCGAGCGCCTGGTCGACGTGCCGGGCGTCTCCGAGACGCAGCCCGTGCCCGTGTTTCGCAACGTGCCGGGCCTGAGCGTGGCGCCGGCCCCGACCGGAGACCGCGGACGGATCGTCTACGGCGGCGTCCCCATGACCGAAGCGATCCTTCGGCAGGTGGGGCCCTTCGGGCTGCGCGAGCTGCGCGACGACATCCGCGCGGTGCGCATCCTGGGGTGGGTGCCGCGCGCGTCGGACCCCGCGCTCGCGCCCGCCGAAGGTCTGCCCGCGGAGCTGCGTCGCAGCGGGGCGGGGCCGCACCTGCCCGCGCGCGTGCTCGCCGAGGTGCCCGTCGAGCCCGACGGGACGCTCTACGCGTCGCTGCCCGCGGGCACGGCGTTCAGGCTCCAGTACCTCGACGCGAGGGGCATGGCCGTCGGCGTGCAGCACAACCGCTGGTTCGACATCCAGGGCGGGCAGGACCTTCGTCAGGGCGTCTTTCCGGGCGTGTACGACGCGCGCTGCGCGGCGTGCCACGGGGCGCGCTCGGGCCGCGCGGCCGAGGCGTTTCAGCCCGTCGACGTGACGGCGCGCGCCTCGCGCTCGCTCGCGCGCTTCGAGAACGACGACCCCGACCGCCCGCGCGAGCCCTACCGCGTCGAGGGGTCGCTCGCCGCCGAGTGGCGCGCCGACGTGGCCCCCGCGCTCGAGCGCTCGTGCGCCACCGCGGGCTGTCACGACGCGAGCACGCGCGCCGCCGGCCTCGCGCTCACGGCCACGCCTACGGGGCGCTACGACCTCGCGTACGAGTCGCTCGTCGCGCTGGGCGAGGGCTCGCTCCACGGCTACCGCTACGTCGACGTGACGGGCGCGTCGGCGCGCGGGAGCCACCTCGTCGAGCGCATCCTGGGCGAGGAGCTCGACGCGCCGCGCTCCACGCGGGGCGCGCCCCCGCACCGCGGCTCGCCCGCGCTCGACGACGCGGCGCTGCGCGCGCTCGTGCGCTGGATCGAAGCGGGCGCCGCGTGGCGCATCGAGGAGGCCTCGCCGTGAAGTGTGCCCTCCCCCCGTCCCCCTCCCGCGGATGCGGGAGGGGGTGCCTGGAAGTGGCCGCATACCCTCACCCCCACCCCCTCTCCCGCGAGGGCGCGGGAGAGGGGAGCGCTGCCGCGCGCGAGCTGGCGGCGCGCGGTCTCGAACCGCGACGGGTCGCGCGCGAGCTGGCGGCGTGCGGTCTCGAACCGCGGCGGGTCGCGTGGGTTGCGCAGCGCCACGGCCTCTCCAACCATTCGCCTGGCTCGCTGTCACCCGGCGGCAGCGCCCCCCTCTCCCGCGCCCTCGCGGGAGAGGGGCGGGGGGGGGAGGCTATGCAGGCTACTTCGAGGCACCCCCTCCCACGCTTCGCGTGGGAGGGGGTCGGGGGGAGGGCCCTCGCGCTCGCCCTCGCGCTCCTCGCGGGCTGCTCCGACCCCGCGCCCGCGACCCCCGACGCGTCGGTCGATGCGACCGTGTACTCGCTCACGATCGCCGCGCCCGACCCGCTCGGGTACGCGCCCCTCGGGCCCGACGCGGGGCTCCAGATGCGCCTCGGGTTCCAGGGCTTTCGCTACACGCGCGTGGTGCTCGTGGCGACCGGCGAGGTGCCCGCGAGCACGCCCGGCCGCGCGCGCCTCGACATCGAGGGCTTCGACCGCGCCGAGCAGCGCGACAACGCCATCGTGTTCCACGAGCTCAACCCCGGGCAGTTCGTGAGCGCGCCGCTGATGGTCTTCGCCAACGACATCTCGCTCGCGCGCGCCGTCGGCCGCCGCGCCACGCTCACCGTCGACCTCGACGACCGCCGCCACCGCGCGTCGGCCACCTTCGAGGGCGTCGTCACCTGGGACCCCACCTGCGTCGACGACGCGAGCTTTCGCTGCGTGCCCACGCACCCCGCCGACGGGGGCATGCCGTGAAGATCACCGCGCTCGTCGCCTGCGCGCTCGCGCTCGCCGCATGCGACGAGGCCGCGCCCGACGCCGACCCGGGGCGCCGCGTGCTCCGACCGTACCCGCGCGCGTACGGGCCCGGCGACCCCCAGTGGACGCCGCAGCCCCACCGCGACCGCCCCCTGCGCGTCGCGGTCACGCCCGACGGGGCGCGCGCGCTCGTGACGCTCCAGGGCCTCGAAGACGAGCCGGGCCGCGAGCTCGCCGTGGTCGACCTCGCCGCGCGACGAGCGGTCGGGCGCGTCGACGTCGGCGCGAGCCCCACGGGCGTCGCGGTGCACCCCGGCGGGCGCTTCGCCGTCGTGACCACGCGCTACGAGAACCGCGCGCGCGTGGTCGACCTCGCCGCGATGCGCGTCGTGGCCGCGGTGCCCACGGACTACTACGCCACCGACGTGGCCTTCACGCCCGACGGCCGCCGCGCGTGGGTCTCGAACCGCTGGCGCGACCACGTCGTGCGCTGGGACCTCGACGTCACCGCCGACCGCTTCACCGTCACCGACCCCCGCGCGCAGGTGCTCACGGTCTCGACGCACCCGCGCGACGTGGCCGTGTCGCCCGACGGCGCGCGCCTCGCGGTGGCCGCGCTCGACGGGCTGGTGGTCTCGCTCTTCGCGCTGCCCGAGGGCAGGCGCGTGGCCGACGTGAACCTCCACGCGCCCGTCAACGACGTGGTGTTCGCGGGGCCGTGGCTCTTCGCGCTCACGCAGGGCGCCGGGTCGGGCCACCCCCCGCTCGTGGGCCCCGACACCGACGAAGACGGCCGGCCCGGCGACTCGACCGCCAACTCGAACTTTCAAGACCAGCAGAACGAGATCGCCGTGATCCGCGCGAGCGACGGCTCGGTCGCGCGGCGCTACACGAGCGACTCCACGTGCTGCCGCGACTGGCGCGACGTCGACCCGACGAACCCCACGCTCGGGCGCTTCCTGCCCTCGCGCGACCTGTGGATCGTCGGCGGCGCGATCCCCGAGGCCGGCGCGGTGTGCGGCGACACGCTGTGGGTGGCCTACATGGGCTCGTCGGAGGTCGAGACCTTCGCCATCGACCGCGCCGGGGGCACGCTCCGCCCGCTCGCGCGCGGCCCCGCGGGGCACGGGCCCACGGCCGTCGTGTGCACGCCGCGAGGCGCCGCGGTGGTGGCCTCGCTCGCCGAGGCGCTCTCGCTCTACACCGCCCCCGACGCCGCCCGCGACGACGTGCCCGTGGGAGACCTCCGCGGAGGCCCGTTCCCTGCGACCGACCAGGAGCTCGGCGAGCTGGTGAACATCTCGACCGCGCCCTTCACGGTCGACGGCGACCAGTCGTGCGTGATGTGCCACCGCGAGTTCGGCGACGTCGACAAGGCCTTCTCGATGCCCCTGCTCGTGCACCCCGAGGGCACGCGCATGACCATGCCGCACCGGGGCCTCGCCGACACGCGCCCGTGGTTCTTCGAAGCCGCGATGGACGAGAACAACTTCTTCCCCGTGCTCAACGAGTTCGCGCGCGTCGAGAACTTCTGCTGCACCGACCCCGCGCTCTGGCCCACGGGTCACCCCGCGCCCGACGACTGCGAGACCAATCCCCCGCCCGTGTGCGCCTCGCGCGCGTGGCCGCGCAACCTCCCCACGCGCAACGCCTTCTACCTCGAGGTCTCGCGCCGCGTGCTCGGGCGCACGCGCACCATCGGCGACGCCTTCGACGCGCCGCTGAACTTTCAGGGCATCACCCGCGTGCTCGGGCTCTCGCTCCTGCACCGCTCGCGGCTCCTGCCCAACCCCAACCCCCGCGACACGGCCGCCGTGCGGCGCGGCGAGGCGCTCTTCCGCTCGGCCGTGGTCGGGTGCGCGGGCTGCCACGACGGGGCCGGGCTCGCGGCGTCGGTCTCCGACCGCCTCGGCGTGCGCCTGCGCTTCGGCCCCGTGGTCTCGCCGCTGCGCGCGCCCGACGGGCGCAACCTCGACCTCATCCTCGACGGCTTTCGCGGCACCTTCCCCGAGGCGTCGCAGGACGCGGTGGCCGTCGAGTTCGGCGTCACCACGCTGCGCGGCGCGTGGGCGCACGCGAGGCGCTTTCTGCACGACGGCCGCGCCCGCTCGCTGCGCGAGGTGGTGCTCACGCCCGGTCACCCCGCGCTGCGCGACGGCGAGCGGGGCTTCAACGAGACCGACGGGGCGCCCGACACGCACGGCGCCACGTCGCACCTCTCGCCCGCGCAGATCGACGACCTCGTGGCCTTTCTGGAGGCGCAGTGATCCGCCGCGCCGCGCTCGCCGTCGCGCTCGCGGGCTGCGTGGGCAACGCGCCCGCCGCCGCGCCCGCGCTCGACCCGACCGCCTTCGCGGCGAGCGTGCAGCCCGTGCTCGCGGCGCGCTGCGCGAGCCCGGCGTGCCACGGCACCGACCGCAGGAGGCTCAGGGTGTACGCGCAGGGCTTCTTTCGCCGCGACCCGGCGAGGCTGCACCGCGACGAGCCCCTCACGCCCGAGGAGCTCTCGGCCAACGAGCGCTCCGCGGCGGCCTTCGCGCTCGGCGCCCCGTCGCCGCGCGAGAGCCTGCTGGTCGCCAAGCCCCTGGGGCTCGTCAACCACCTCGGGGGCCAGGTGCTCACCGACACCGACCACGACTGCGCGGCGCTCGTCGAGTGGGTGGGCGGGGCGGTGACGCCGTGAGGCGCGCGCTCACGCTGATCGCGCTCGCGTCGCTCGGCTGCGTCACGGTGCGCCCGTGGCAGCGCGAGCGCCTCGCGCGGCCGTGCATGCAGATGGACGCCCCCGCGGCGAGCGCCTCGTTCGACGCGCACGTGCGCGCGGTGCGGAGCGGCGACGTGCCCGCGAGCGGCGTCGGCGGCGGAGGCTGCGGATGCAACTGAGACCCACGCTCGTACTCGCCCTCGCCGTCGCGGGCTGTGGGCGCGCGCCCGCCCGCCCCGCGCGCGCCGAGCTGTCGCTGCACGCGGGCTACTACGCCGACGACGACCACGTCTCGGTGTGGAACCCCTCGGTGCGCGCGCGCGTGCCGCTCTCGCGCAGGGTCACGGCCAGCGCGGCGTACGGGCTCGACATGATCTCGGCGGCGTCGGTCGACGTGGTGTCGAGCGCGTCGCGGGTGATCGAGCAGCGGCACGAGGCCACCGGGGGCGTGCAGGTGGCCCTCGACGAGCGCACCACGGTGGGCGTCACGGGGCGCGACTCGCGCGAGCCCGACTACCTCTCCGACGGCGTGAACCTCACGCTCGACCGCGAGAGCGAGGGGCGCGACCGCGCGCTGCACCTCGAGCTGCGCGGGCGCATGGACCGCGTCGGCCCCGGCTGGACGCTTCAAGAGCGCGCCGACCTGCGCGCGGGCACCGCCGCGGCCTCGCTCACGCAGGTGATCGACCGGCGTACGGTGCTGCGCGTGGGGCTCCAGGCCGACGTGCTCTCGGGGCTCCAGTCGTCGGTGTACCGCTACGTGCCCGTGGCGGGGGTCTGGTACCCCGAGCGCGTGCCCGAGCTGCGCGCGCGCGGCGCGGGCACGGTGCGCGTCCAGCACTCGCTGCGCCCCACGCTGGCGGCCGTGGCCGAGTACGGGCTCACGGTCGACTCGTGGGGCCTCGTCGCGCACGCCGCCGAGGTCGGGCTGCGATGGGAGCCCGCCCCGTGGGCCCTGGTCGACGTGCGGGCGCGCGCGCTCGTGCAGCGCGGCACGTCGTTCTATCAGGGCACGTACGCGACGCTCACCGAGTGGCGCACGCGCGACCGGCTGCTCGGCGGCATGGCGACGCTCTGGCCGCAGGCGTCGGTGCGCTTCACCTGGCCCGCGTGGCCCGCGCCGCCCGCGTGGGAGCTCGGCCTGCGCGCCGCGTGGATGCACCAGCAGTTCGACGACTACGTACCGCTGCGCACCCGCGACGCGGGCACCGGCGAGCTGTGGATCACGCGATGGTTCTGACCCCGAACGATCGCGCGTCCGCGGTGAAATAGGACGCGCCCGGAGGTGGGGCGGTGCGTGTCGCGTCCCCCGTCATCCCTCCATCGTCCGTCTTGCGCGCGTCGTCGACTGGGTCGAAGGGGCACCGTCGGCTTGCGGGTCTTCGTCGTTCGAGGCAGCGCGCGCTTCAGATCGGGCGATGGAGGGATCGGTCTCGCGTTCGTTGAGGAGAGAGAGCGCGAGGCCGGTGACGGGGGGGCGAGCGGGCATTGCGGGTCCACGCGCCTCCGAGCGCTGAGACCGAACGTTGGACCCGCTCGCCTCGCGCGCACTTGACCGCCGTCAACCGGCCCTCACTTCTCCGCGCCTATCCGTCGGTCGTGAAGCTCTCGACGCGCCTGCTGCGGTGGCTCCCCATGGCGATGCTCGCGGGGTGCGGTGACGAGGCGCCCTCGCCGCCCCCCCACGACGCCACCGTCGACGCGGCCGACGCCGCGGACGTCCCCGACGCCCGCGACGCGCGCCCGGTGGGCGACGCTCCGGTCGACCTGCCGCCCGCGCCCATGATGACCGACGAGGAGTTCTCCCGCGCGAGCGCGATCTACTTCGACCGCTGCGCGGGCTGTCACGGCGCGCTCCGCACGGGCGCCACGGGGCCCGCGCTCGCCCCCGACATGATGCGCCGCCGGGGCACCGCGCGGCTGCGCGCGATCGTCACCGACGGACTCGACGGGATGCCCCCGTTCGGTCGCTCGGGCATCTTGAGCGCGGCCGAGGTCGACCTGATGGCGCGGTACATCCAGCTCCCCGCGCCGCAACCGCCGCCGCGGCCGATGGAGCAGATCCGCGCGAGCTGGAGGCTCACGGTGCCCGTGGCCGACCGCCCGACGCGGCCCGTCACCACGCGCAACTGGGAGAACTTCTTCGGCGTGATCCTGCGCGACCCCGGCCGCGTGGCGATCCTCGACGGAGACCGCCGCGAGCTCGTGGGGCTCGTCGAGACGGGCTTCGCGGTGCACATCCTCCGGTCGTCGTCGTCGGGGCGGTACTTCTACGCCATCGGCCGCGACGGCGTGGTGACCATGATCGACCTGTGGCCCGCCGCGCCCACGGTGGTGGCGCGGGTGCA
>JBDHVF010000082.1:0-16144 GCA_039809605.1 Polyangiales bacterium
CGGCCTGCGCGCGCGCTGCGTCAACGCGGCGAGCGAGGTGCAGGCGGCCGTGAACGCGCGGCGCGCGAAGCTCGGGTACGAGGCCGCCGCGTTGGCGCGGCTCTGGAGCGCGTCGCTGTGGTGGTCGACGCTGCGCGACGCGGGCGCGCGCGTGCCCGACGGCGCTGCGCTCCCGCTCGGCGGCCGGCACTCGCTGGCAGGCGTGGGGCCCGAGGGGGCGCCGCTCCGCGCGCTGCCCGACCCCCTCGCGGCGCTCATGGCGCTGTGGGACACGGGCTACGCCCTGCACGCGCTCGACGCGAAGGAGGGCACGCTCACCCTGCTCATCCCGAAGCCGTAGCGCCGCCGCCGTAGCTCGACCCGCGATGGACCCGGGGCTCAGCGGCCCGGTGAACCGATCGGGAGCGTGAAGCGAAACGCGACGAGGCCCGGGCCTGCGACGTCGGCCCAGATGCGTCCCCCGTGGGCCTCGACGAGCCCGCGGCTGATGTAGAGCCCGAGCCCGCTGCCCGCGCCGCGCCGCTCCGAGCCGCGGCGAAAGCGCGCGAAGAAGCCCTCGAGCTCCTCGGGCGCGACGGCGGCCCCCTCGTTGATCACCGAGACCCGCACGTCGTCTCCGATGCGCTCGACGACGACCGCGATCGCGGCGCCTCGCGTGCCGTACTTCGCCGCGTTGGCGAGCAGGTTGAAGAGCACCTGCTCGACGCGCCCCGGGTCGATCGAGAGCTTCGGCAGCTCACCTCGCACCTCGGCCGTCACGGCGTGGCCCGCCGTCGCGGTCGCCGCGCGCTCGATCACGTCGCGCACGAGCGCGGCGAGGTCGGTCTCCTCGCGCACGAGGGTGAGCCTGCGCGCGTCGATGCGCGACGCGTCGAGCAGGTCGGCGATCATCCGGTCGAGGCGCCGCGACCCCGAGAGGATGCGCTCCGCGAGCGTGTGCGTCTGCGGCTCCGAGCCCCCGCGCGCGAGGAGCTGCGCCGCCGCGGCGATGGTGCTCACCGGCTGGCGGAGGTCGTGCGCGACCATCGACGTCCACTCGTCTCGCAGCTTCTGCAGCTCGCGCAGCGAGGAGATGTCTTCGATGACCATCGCGGCGCCGGCGCGCCGGCCCGACGCGTCGTCGATGGGCGAGGCGTTCACGAGCAGCGCCCGCTCGCCGTACGCGCTGCGCCATAGGAGCTCGACCCCGCTCACCGTCTCGCCGGCCTCGAGCGCGCGACGGACCGGGACGTCGGCGTCGGAGAGCACGGCCCCGTCGATGCCGACGAGCCGCCCGCTGAGCTGCTCGAGGCCGCGCTCGGGCGCGAGGTCGACGCCGAGCAGCTCGCCCGCGCGGCGGTTGGCCACGATGTGATCACCTGACCGGCCGAGGGCGAGCACGATGCCCACGGGCGACCGCTCGATCACCGCGCGCAGCCAGCTCCGCTCGGCCGCGAGGCTCGCCACGAGCCGCTCGCGATCCTCCTCCGCGCGGCGGCGCGCGATGAGCTGGCCGATCTGCGCGCCCGACGAGACCAGCATCGCGAGCAGCTCCTGGTCGGGCTCGCGCACGTCGCGGCTCATGATCTCCATCACGCCGAGAAAGCTCCCGTCGGTGGTGACCGGCACGAAGAACGCGCCGTGCAGCCCCTCGCGCGCGGCCAGCGCCAGGCGCAGAAAGCGCGGGTCGTCGACGACGTCGTGCACCCACTCGGGCCTGCCCGACACCCACACCCGGCCGGGCATCCCTACGCCTGGCGGAAAGGTGATCTGCTGCGACATCGCCTCGAACTCGGGCACCGAGACGCCCTCGCGCCGCCAGACGCCCGCGCTCCGTAGCGCGTTCGCCGCCGGGTCGAGGAGCCACAGGCAGCCCCAGTCCCACCCGAGCGCCTCGCCGATGCCCTGGAGCACGCGCCTCGCGGCGAGTTGCACCGGCGGCGCCTGCGCGAGCACCTGCGCGGTCGAGACCTGCGCCGCGAGCGCGCGCCGCGCGCGGGCCCCGTACTGCGCCTCGCGCTCGACGCGGGCGATGTCACCGAAGCGCTCGACGGCCACGCCCGCGTGCTGCGCGAGGAGCGAGACGGCCTGCTCGTCGTCGTCGCTGAACCCGTCGGCGTCGATCTTGTCGGCGAGGTAGAGGTTGCCGACGGCGTGCCCGCGCCCCGGCACCGGCACCCCCATGAAGCTTCGCATCGCGGGGTGGTGCGTCGGCACGCCCGTGTAGCGCGGGTCGAGCGCGAGGTCGCGCACGCGAATCGCCCGGCCCTCGCGCGGGACCGCGCCCAGGAGCCCGACGGGGCGCGGCGGCCGGCCGATCGCCGTGGCCTGCGCGGCCGTCACCCCGCTCTGCACCCAGGGGTTGAACGGCGCCTGCATCTCGGGGTCGGCGACGATGCCGAGCGCGGCGTACCGGGCGCGCACGAGCGCGCGGGCCTCGTCGACGATCGTCTGGAGCGCGGCCGTCAGGCTCGTCGCCTCGGCGATCGCGAGCGCGGCGTCTCGCAGCCGGTCGAGCTGCGCGTGGCGGGTCCGCTCGCGGTCGAGCGCGCGCGCCGCGCCGAGGCCGATCGCGAAGGGCTCCACGAGGGCCATCGCCTCGTCGAGGCGCGACGGGGTCACGGGGCGATGCGAGACGCAGGTGACCACCCCCACGAGCGCAGCGTCGACCACGAGCGGCAGCGAGACCAGCGCGACGCCGTGCGCGCGAGAGAGCGTCGCCTGCGACCCCGCGACGCCCGGCTCGGCGCGGTCGGCGCGCAGCACCGCGGGGCGTAGCGTCTGCGCCGCCGTGCCCTCGATGAAGGGCGCGCGCGTCGAGAGCACCGCCTTCGCGCGCATCGCGTCGTCGAGCAGCCCCCGCGCGGCGATCAGGCGCATCTCGTCGGGCCCGCCGGTCGCGAGGTGGACCCACGCCTCGTCGGTCGAAAAGTCAGCACACACCCGATCGAGCAGCGTGCGCGCGATGCGCGACGCCTCGGGCGAGCGAGCGCGCTCGAGCACTCCCTCGGGGGCGCTGCTGTCTGGCTGAACGCGCGCGCTCGACATCGTCGAGAATGCTACAAGCCGCGGGCCCGCGTCGCACGCGACGGCGAGGCCTCGCCCCCGAATCGAGGCGTCGCGCACCGCGCATCACGGTGCGCGCGAGGCGTCTCGCATCGGGGCGTCGAGCGAGGTGATGCAGGCCGTCACATCGCGCACCCCGGGGACCCCGGCGCCGCGCCCGAGGCGTCGAGCGCGAGCGACGCGCCGCGGTTGCCGCCGCGCGTGGCGTCGTGAAAGCATGCGCCGCATGCGACCCTCCCTGCTGGCCGCGCTCCTCGGCGCCGCGCTGCTCTCCGCCTGCGGCGCGGACGATGCGCCCGCCGCGGCTCCTTCCCCCGACGCGCCGCCCCTCGTCGACGCGGCGCCCGACGCGCCCGATGTCCCCGACGTTCCCGCGCTCATGGACGGTGCCCCTCCCGCGCGCGACGCGACCGCCCCCGGCGACGGCCCCGCTGCGCACGACGCGGGACCGCCCGCGGTGCATGGCTTCGTCGGCAGGTACTCGTCGCCTTCGATCGTGCGCGTGGGCTCGAGGTACCACGCCTGGTTCGCGGCCCAGAGCATCGGAGGCCGCCGCTACCACGCGCCGCACGCGACCTTCACGGCCGACGGAGACTTCACCTTCGAGGGCGAAGGGCTCCCGCACCTCGGCGCGCGGGCCGAAGAGGACGGCGTCACCTGGGCGCCCGGCGTCGCGCGCCTCGACGCCTCGCACTGGATGATCTACTACACCGCGCACCTGCTCGGCACGCCCGAGAAGAAGTGCCTCTGGCGCGCGCACGCGGATGGCCCGGGCGGCCCCTTCGTCGACGACTTCGACGGACCTCTGTTCTGCGCCGACGGCACGCTCTGGGCGATCGACGCGTACCCCGTCGAGGACTCGCGCGGCGGCTGGTACCTCGGCGCGCGCATCGACCAGCCCGGCGGCATCAACACGATCCAGCTCCGCGCGCTCGGGCCCTTCGGGCGAGACTTCGCGCCGGGCTCGCGCTGGGTCGAGCTCACCCACAACGCCCCGTCGTGGTGGGAGCAGCCCGTGATGGAGAACGCTGGCATCGTGCGCCTCGCGCCCCCGTCGGGGCAGCCCCACTGGTTCGTCTTCTACTCGGCCCGCGCGTGGGACGGCGACAGCTACGCGGTCGGCTACGCCGACTGCGGCACCGGGCTCGGCGACGGCGCTTGCACCCGCGTCACCACGACGGGGCCGTGGCTCGCCACCGACGCGGGCGACGGGGTCTACGGCCCCGGCACGCCGACCTTCTACACCGACGAGGCCGGCGACACGCTGATGAGCGTGCAGGCGTGGCGGTACTCCGGCGGCACCAGCAACCCGCGCAACCAGGGGCAGATCATGCGCACCTACCGGGTCACCGTGAACGACGCCTTGCGCCCCAGGGCCACGCTCGTTCGCGTCGACCTCTGACCCCCGACGCCGCGAGGCTCGGCCGCCCGGTGAATGCGCGTCGGCGCAGGCGAGCGGGCGCGCTCGATGAAGCCATGAGCACCGTGCGCGCGCTCACCGGGCGCTGAAATCGGCGGGCGTGAAGCCCGCGTCGATGATGCCATCGTCGGGGGTGTCGGCGCCCATCGTGGGAGGGTCGGCCATCCAGCTCCGCGCGATCCACGCGAGGGTGTTGTCGGTGCGTCGGCGGTTCTCGTCCGCCTCGCGCGCGTCGTCGGCGTCCTCGGGGCGCGCGTCGCCGAAGCACGACCGGTAGAGCGCCTCCATCGCGGCGGCGGAGCCGTGGCCCCGCTTGAAGAGAAAGCGCACCACGGCGCGCATGAGGTCGATGCGTGGCTCGTAGCGGTGAAAGCGGTTGGAGCCGAGCAGCCGCTCGCAGTTGTGGTCGATCTCGGCGCTCTGCCCGTGGAGCATCATGTCGACGAGGTAGAGGAGGTGGCCGCCGAGGCTCCACGCGCCCCAGATCAGGGGCTCGTCGGCGAGCGCGCCGCGGGAGGCGCGCGCCGCGCCGCGGAAGAGCCCGCGCGCGGAGTCTCGGAGCGAAGGCGCCGCGGCGGCGCGGAGCAGCCGGCGGTCGTCGCTGAAGAGCTCGATGAGGTTGCGCACGAAGCCTCCGCGGCGCTCGATGTCGGCCTCGCGAAAGGTCTGCCCGACGCCGAGCGAGAGGAGCACGACGTGGTTGAACGGGTCTTCGCCGGGGTGGCTGCGGCGCACGATGTCTCGCACGACCACCGAGAGCGCGCTCACCGACGGGTTGTTCGACGCGAGGAAGCCGTCGAGGTACGCCACGCCCTGCGAGAGCCCCACGGGCATGACGCCAGGGACCGACGAGGTGTCGTGCGCGACCTCGCGGAGCTTCCGCGGGCCGTCGTCGGGGTTGCGCGCCCAACCCGGGCCGAAGCTGCGGTAGAAGCGCGGGCGCCAGGGGTTCGCGTTGAACGTGGTGATGGCGACGTGGCGCCCGCGGGCGTGCAGGTCGTCGAGGGTCGTCTCCCCGAGGCGGCGCGCGAGCGCCTCGCGAAACCTCCGCCCGTCGGAGTAGGGCTCGTCGCGGCTCAGAAAGCGCGCGAACGACGCGCCCTCGGAGAACGCCCCGCTGTACTCCTCGGCGAACCCGGCGCAGGCGTCGAGGGCCTCGGCGCCCGAGCGCCCCTCGGCGAGGTGCTTCGCGAGGCACAGCGAGACGAGCGCGCCGTCGGAGGTGCCCGCGAACACGTCGGTGCGCTCGATGAAGCCGGGGTTGCGCCGCTCGATCTCTCGGAGCAGTCGCAGGTGATAGAGCGGTCCGGGGCCGCCGTCCATCGAGAGGATTCGCACGGGGTCGGGCGCGCGCGGTCGCGTCTCATCGCTCATGGCGGCCGCGATGGTAGCGCCTCGCGCGCCGGGCGGTTGCAGCCGCCCACGGCGTCGTGAAAGCATCCGCGGCATGCGCCACTCCCCGCTCGCCGCGCTCGTCGGCGCCGCGCTGCTCACGGCCTGCGGCGCGGGCGACGCGCCGGCGACCCCTCCCGCGGCCGACGCGTCACCCGACGACGCCGCCACCGACGACGTCGCGCCCGACGACGACCGCACCCCCGACGCAGAGGCCACGCCCGACGCGGCCCCGACCTTCGACGCGGAGGCCACGCCCGACGCGAGCGCGACGCCCGACGCGAGCGCGACACCCGACGCGGGCCCCGACCCCGACGCGGCCCCGACCTTCGACGCGATGCCCCCGCCCGACGTGATCGCTCCGCTCGACGTCACTCCCGCTCGTGACGTGACGCCTCCGCGCGACGTGACGCCTCCGCGCGACGCGACCCCTCCGCCGATGACGGGCCTGCTGCTCGACGGCGCCTCGCCGATGCCGTGCGCCGACCCGGCGCTCTTCAGCGCCACCGACAGCGGGGGCACCTACTACGCGTACTGCACGGGCATGTCGCACGTGTGGAGCACGAGCGACTGGGCGCGCTTTCGCGACCTGCGCTCCGCGACGCGCTTCGACCTCACGGGCATGAGCGCCAACGGGCGCGAGGTCGGCGCGTGGTGGGCGCCGGGCATCGTCTACGCGCCCGACCTTCGCAAATACGTGATGTGGGTCTCGGTTCCCGACGCGCGCGGCTCTCGAGGCGCGGACGGCTGGGACACGCGCTCGCTCGCGGTGCTCACCGCCGACACGCCCACCGGGCCGTGGGTCTACCGCGGCCTCGGGCTCGCCGCGAGCGCCAGGGGGCAGCACTTCATCGACCCCTTCCTCTTTCGCGACCACGACGGGCGGCGCTACGTCTTCTTCAAGCGCTACGGCGGAGGGGTGTCGTCGAGCATCATGGGCGCGGCGCTCGACGCGACGTGGCAACACATCGCCGCCGGGAGCCAGGTCGAGATCATGGACGGCTTCGGCGGCCCCGGCACCTGGGAGCAGAACGTCCGCGAGAACCCCGCGGTGTACTACGACCCCGCGTCGGGCCGTCACCACATGCTCTTCTCGGGCGCCCACTGGGCCGACGACAGCTACGCGACCGGCCACGCCCTCAGCGCGTGCGGCCCGCTCTGCACGAGGTCCGCGGGCGGCGGCTGGCACATGGTCGCGAGCGGCGACCGCGGCGTCGTGCAGGTGGTGCAGGCGAACGGCGACGCGAACTTTCGCCACGGAGGCCCGGGCGGCGCGGTCTTTCAAGACGACCGCATGCAGCACATCGTCTACGCCGCCGCGGCGCGCAGCGCGCGAGGCGACGCCGCGCGCTACCTGATGCGTCAGGCGGTGCGATGGCGCAGCGGCGCGCCCTACGTCGACACCGCGGGCCACCGCCCCGAGGGGCTCTGATCGAGCGCCTCGCGCGACGCGAAGCTCTCCCTCACCAGCGCGAGGCCGAAGCTCCACTGCCCCTGCGGCGTGGCGAGGCTCGCCGCGCCCGACCGCAGGCGTTGATAGAACTCGCCGAGCGTGGGCGTCGCGTCGAGCGTCTCGTGGCCGGCCGCGCCCGCGTGCCCGCTCTGACGGGCCACGTACAGCGAAGCCGCGCCGCACATCACCGCGACCAGCCAGCGGTCGTAGGCGAAGCGCGCAGGGAGCGTCGAGACGGCCTCGCCCTCATACGCCGTGAGCAGCCGAAGGTTCGCGCCCTCGTCCATGCGGAGAAAGACCGAGATCGCCGCGAGGTCGTAGAAGGGCTCGTTCGGCCCCGCGGTGTTCCAGTCGAGCAGAAGGATCCGCTCGCCGTCGTAGGCGAGGTTCGTGGGGTTCACGTCGTTGTGGCTGAGGACCAGGGCGCGCTCGCTGGCGGGCGCGTCCTCCGCGAGCGCGCGTCGAACGGCGTCGCCGACGAAGCCCGGCAGCGCGAGGCCCGACGAGAGCCCCGACCAGATGGCCGCGAGCAGCGCCCGCGGGTCCTTCGGCTCGGCGTCGGGCGGCGCGGGGAGGTCGTGCAGACGGCGCAGCGTGCGTCCCAGGCTCGCGAGCGCCGCCTCGCGCGTGCGCGGGTCCCCGTAGTACGCCGGGAACGAGCGATCGACGACGAACGCGCTCACGACCGCGCGCCGCGCCTCGTCCACGTGCACGACGCGAGGCGCCAGGCCCGCGCCCGCGGCGAGCCGCTGGATGTCGACCTTGCGGCGCCACTCGGCGAGGGCCTCGCCCCCGTCCGAGACCTTCAGCACGAAGCGCCCTCCCGACGACTCGACGCGGTAGACGCCAGCGCCCGAGAGCCCCGCGGCGATCCGCGTGACCGTGGTGGCAGGCCCCCGGAGCTCCGCGGGCAGACAGTCTTCGACGCTCACGCGCGGCTCCCCGGGTGCGTACCCCGTGATGTCGTCTCCGAGCCGCCAGCGACGAACGCCGCGAGGTGCTCACCCGTCCGCGTCGACCTCGCCGCCACGAGGTCGCTCGGGGTGCCTTCGAACACCACCCGCCCGCCGTCGTGGCCCGCACCCGGACCGAGGTCGATGATCCAATCCGCGTGCGCCATCACCGCCTGGTGGTGCTCGATCACGATCACCGACCTGCCGGCGTCGACCAGTCGATCGAGCAGCGCGAGGAGCTGCGCGAGGTCGGCCAGGTGCAGCCCCGTGGTGGGCTCGTCGAGCACGTAGACGCCGCCGTCGTCGCCGAGGTGCGTCGCGAGCTTGAGCCGCTGCCGCTCGCCGCCCGACAGCGTGGTGAGGGCCTGACCGAGCCGCAGGTAGCCGAGGCCCACGTCGGCCATGCGCCGCGCGATCGCGTGCGCGGCCGGGTTGCGCGCCTCTCCGGCGCCGAAGAGCTCGCACGCGCCGTCGACCGACAGGTCGAGCACCTCGGCGATGTTCAGCCCGCCGAGGCGGTACTTCAGCACCGAGGGCTGAAACCGCCGGCCCTCGCACTCGTCGCAGACGGTGGTCACGCCGGCCATCATCGCGAGGTCGGTGTAGATCACCCCGGCGCCGTTGCAGGCCGCGCAGGCGCCCTCGGAGTTGGCGCTGAACAGGGCGGGCTTCACGCCGTTGGCCTTCGCGAAGGCCTTTCGAATGGGCTCCAGCAGGTCGGTGTACGTCGCCGGGTTGCTGCGCCGCGAGCCGCGGATCGGCGCCTGGTCGACCGACACCACGCCCTCGCGTCCGCACACCGAGCCTCGGATCAGCGAGCTCTTGCCCGACCCCGCCACGCCCGTCACCACCACCAGCACGCCGAGCGGGATGTCGACGTCGACGCTCTTCAGGTTGTGGGTGCGGGCGCCGCGCACCTTCATCACGCCCGACGGAGTACGCACCGAGGGCTTGAGGGCGCGTCTGTCATTCAGGTGGCGCCCCGTGAGCGTACCGCTCGCGCGCAGCCCGTCGACGGAGCCCTCGAAGACCACCCTGCCGCCCGCGGCGCCCGCGCCTGGGCCGAGGTCGACGACGTGGTCTGCGATGGCGATCACCTCGGGCTTGTGCTCGACCACGAGCACGGTGTTGCCCTTGTCGCGCAGCCGCACGAGGAGGTCGTTCATGCGCTGGATGTCGTGCGGGTGCAGCCCGATCGTCGGCTCGTCGAAGACGTAGGTCACGTCGGTGAGCGACGACCCGAGGTGGCCGATCATCTTCGTGCGCTGCGCCTCGCCGCCCGAGAGCGTGCCCGACGGGCGGTCGAGGCTGAGGTACCCGAGGCCGATCTCGACGAACGAGTCGAGCGTGTGCCGCAGCTTCGCCAGCAGCGGCGCCACCGTGGGCGCGTCGAGGCCGCGCAGCCACGCGGCCAGGTCGCTGATCTGCATCGCGCAGGCGTCGGCGATGTTGATCCCTCGGATCTTCGAGGACCGCGCGGCCTCGTTGAGCCGCGTGCCGCCGCAGTCGGGGCAGGGGGTGAAGGTGACGGCGCGCTCCACGAAGGCCCGCACGTGCGGCTGCAGGGCGTCGACGTCCTTCGAGAGGAACGACCGCTGGATGCGCGAGACGAGCCCCTCGTAGGTGAGGTTCACGCCCGCGACCTTCACCCTGGTGGGTTCTTTGTAGAGGAAGTCGTGGCGCTCCTGCTTCGTGTACTTGCGGATGGGCTTGTCGGGGTCGAGGAAGCCCGAGCCCGCGTAGATGCGCCCGTACCAGCCGTCCATCGAGAAGCCCGGGACCTTGATGGCCCCCTGGTTGAGCGACTTCTTCTCGTCGTAGAGCTGCGCGAGGTCGATGTCGCTGACCGACCCCATCCCTTCGCACCGCGGGCACATGCCGCCGTTGCGGGTGAAGGTGCGCTCCTCGGTCGTGCCCGCGCCCTTCTCGATCGAGATCTGGCCCACGGCGCGCACCGACGGGACGTTGAACGAGAACGCGTCCGACGAGCCGATGTGCGGCTCGCCGAGGCGGCTGAAGAGCACCCGGAGCATCGCGTTGGCGTCGGTCGCCGTGCCGACGGTCGAGCGGGCGTTGGCGCCCATGCGCTCCTGATCGACGAGGATCGCGGTGGTGACGCCCTCGAGCACGTCGACCTCGGGCCGGCGGAGCGTGGGCATGAACCCCTGCACGAACGCGCTGTAGGTCTCGTTGATGAGCCGCTGCGACTCGGCCGCGATGGTGCCGAACACCAGCGACGACTTGCCCGACCCCGAGACGCCGGTGAACACGGTGAGCCGCCGCTTGGGGATCTCGACGCTCACGTCCTTGAGGTTGTTCTCGCGCGCGCCCTGGACGCGGATCACGCCGTGACTGTCTGCCGGGTGTTGTGTGTGTGGGGCCATCGGGGGCGGCGATCCTAGCGCAGCCGTGGGCCGGGCCGCGCATCGCCGCGAAGGTCCAGGGCGGAGAGCGAACGCGTCTCGTACGGGGCTGGCGCGCGGCCCCTCCACCCCACTCCCGCCCCAGAAAATCGCAGGGCGGGTGCCTGCCCTCACCCCCGCGGACGCGCTGCAAGGCGACGAGCACGCGTCCCGCGCGAGCGCGTGTACAGTCGCGGCATGTCGGTGGGCGCGAAGCTGGCAGCCAGGGGCTTCGAGCGCGACGGCTTCGCCTGCGTGTAGTGCGGCGCCGACGACGACCTCACCATCGACCACGTGACGCCGCAGGACTGGTTCGATCACGGCGCTGCGGTCGGTGAGCCCGATGCCGCAGACAACCTCTTGACCGCATGTCGCATCTGCAACAGCCGCAAGCGAGACATGGACCTCGAGGTGTTCGCGCTCTACCTGCGCAAGCGCTTCGGTCAGGACACCCGGCCGCTGGTATTGAGAGTGCGCGCGGCGCTACGGCGGGCGCTGCCGGAGGACGAGTGATTGCCCGCGCGCTCGAAGTGCGGAAGAATCCTTTTGGAGCGCGGCGCACATGACGAAACCCGAAGGCACCATCACGACCCTGCCCGACGGCCGCGTGGTGTTCACGAAGAAGCGCCCCGAAGGGGCTGCGCGCAGCCTCGAAGCCGCCGTCCCGGGCGAGCTCGGGGCCATGCTGCGAGACGCAGGCTACCGCGCCCGCGTCGTCATCGAGCGCGAGGACGGCGCGGGCGTGAGCGACCACGACCGCGAGGCGGCCGACGACCTCCTGATGGTCGCATCGGAGATGCTCGACACTTCCCTGCGCGACCGCGTGCTCGCGCGCAGGGTCGCGCGCGGCGATGCTCGCGAGGGGGGCGACGCCCCGGCAGCGAACGACCGCGAGGCGGCCAGCGGCTGAGCGCGCGCCTCGCCATACTCGGCGCGGTTCGAGGCGCCGAGCGCGACGGGCCCGTCGTCGAGCCCCGCGAGGAGCGCCGCGAACACCCGGTCGTCACGCGCGCCGGCGCGGGAGAGCAGTCGCAGTCGAGGAGCTCGTCGAGCAGCGGCTCCACGGCCTCCAGCGCGCCGAGCTCTCCGAGGAGCCGCGCCGCGTGGATCGGCCCATGGCCGTCGCCCGGCACGTCGGCCATCTGGACCTCGCGGTCGGTCGCGAGGTCGATGAGCGGTGCGACGGCGTCGCCGGCCGTCGCGAGCACCTGCCGCGCGGCGCGCCGTCAGCGGTACGCGCTGAAGCTCCCGCTCGGCAGCGCGAGTACGGCGGGGCGCGTCGTCGGCAGCCTCCCGGTGCGCTGCACGGTGCCCGTGCCACCGAAGTAGCCCTCGGCGGGCGCGGTCGTCACGAGGTCGCCGCTGCCGTCGCCGTCGAGGTCGCCGAAGCCGCGCGGGCCGCGCGTGACGAAGTTCGTCGGGCCGCCGGGCCAGCGCAGGTCGGGCTGCGCCGCGGGCCCTCGCGCGCCGCCGAGGTAGAGCACCGGCCCCGCGGCCGTCAGGCCGAGCAGGTCGCCGAAGCCGTCGCGGTTGATGTCGCCCGCCGCGCGCACGCCGCTCACGCCGCCGAGGGTCACCGACGGCGTCGCGCCGAAGCCGTCGCGCCCGCCGCGGTAGATCGCCACGCCCGCGGCGCCGGGCACCGCGAGGTCGTCGAAGCCGTCGTGGTCGACGTCGCCCGCCGGGGCCGCGAGGCCGGTCGCGGGGAAGGTCCCGAGCGCGGCGGTCCTCGGCCCCGAGGCCGAGCCCGCGAACGCCTGCGCGGGGCCCGTCGTCGGCTGCACGAGCACGTCGGCGTAGCCGTCGCCGTTCACGTCGCCGAGCCACGCCGGCGTGAACTCTCCGGTGGCCTCGGCGGTGCCGACGCCCGCCGCGATCGAGCGAAAGGCCCCGGTGGCGGTGCCGAAGTAGATGACGTTGCCGTAGAGCACGTCGGCGTAGCCGTCGCGGTCGACGTCGCCCGCGCCCGCGCAGCGCCGGTCGTAGCCATCGCTCGGGTATTGGTAGAAGGTCCGCGGGGTGCTCGCGAGCCCCGTCGCGGCGCCGAACGAGATCACCGTCGCGAAGTCGGTCGGGAAGTAGGCGTTGAACACGAGCGCGACCGTGTCGGCGTAGCCGTCGCCGTTCACGTCGCCCGCGCCCTCACAGACGTTGCGGGCGTAGGGCAGCAGCCTCGTGATCGGGGGAAACGGGGCGGGGAAGTCGGTCACCTGGTCGGGCGTCGCCGCGAAGCCCGAGGGGGTGCCGAAGTACACGCGCTGGTGGTCGGCGTGGGTGAGCACGAGGTCGGCGCGCCCGTCGCGGTTGATGTCGCCCGCGGCCGAGGGCAGAAAGCGCTCCGACCAGAGCGCGCCCGGTGCGTTGAAGTCGAGCGTGGTCGTCGCCCCGGCGATCGGCGGCCCCGAGCGCGCGCCGCGCGAGAGGTAGAGCGACGTGGCGTCGACCGTGAGCAGGTCGTCTGCGCCGTCGCCGTCGACGTCGCCGGCCGAGGTCGCGCCGCGCGCGGGCGCCGTGCCGAAGCCCGTGCGGCCGAGCGTCGGCGTCGCCGCGGGGCCGCCGGACGCGCCCGCGAAGAACGCCACGAAGCCCGGCTCCGCCGCCGCGGAGAACACGACGTCCGCGTAGCCGTCGCCGTTGTAGTCCCCCGCACCCGCGGGGAGGTTCAGGCCCGTCGGCACGGCGAGCGCGAGGTCGGGCGCCGCGGCGCCGCGCGTGCCGTAACGGAGCGCGGTGCCGATCAGCAGGTCGGCGAGGCCGTCGTTGTTCACGTCGCCCGCGGGGGCGCCGGGCGCGGTCAGCGTCTGCATCCGCGCGGCGTCGATCCCGCCGGGGCCGCCGCGCAGCAGGTAGCTCCGGTCGAGCGTCGCGACGAGGTCGGCGCGGCCGTCGCCGTCGACGTCGCCCGCGCCCGCGACGCTCCCGGCGGTGAAGGCGCCGACGATCAGCCGCGCGCTCGCCCCGAGGCCCGCCGCGCCGCCCGGGAAGAACAGCACCGCGGAGGCGCGCGGCGCCGTGCCCACCACGTCGGGGAAGCCGTCGCCGTCGAGGTCGCCCGCGCCCGCGACGGCGGTGCCGAAGCCGCTCCCGCGCGGGCCCGTGAGGGTCTGGGGCGTCGCGCCGAGGCCAGCCGCGCTCCCGAAGTAGACGTAGGCGCTGTCTGACCCCGGCGCGCCGACGACGACGTCGCCGTAGCCGTCGCCGTTCACATCGCCCGCGAAGTCGATCGACGCGCCGAAGTGGGTGGCCTCACCCGGCGGCGAGATCACCTGCGCGGTGGCCGAGGGCCCCGACGAGCCGCCGGGGTAGACGCGGAGCGAGGTCTCCTGCACGGCGCCGAGCACGTCGGCGAAGCCGTCGCCGTTGACGTCGGGGTCACCGGAGGTGGGCCGGGCGCCGACCACGGTGGCGTTCGCGACGACGAGCCGCCAGACCGCGCTCACCGCGCCGGCCGAAGCGCCCCGCAGGCCGCGCACGCCCCAGAACCACACGCCGGGAGTCAGGTCCGTTGCCGGCGCGCCCGCGGCGCCGGCGACGTCGAAGGTCACGCACGACGCGGTGAGCGCCCTGTCGCGGCACATCGAAACCCGCGCCCCCGTGGCCCCCGTCGGAAGCGCCCAGCGGAGCGGCGGCCGTCGGTTCGGCACCCGCGCGCCCGTGACCGGCGCGAGCGGACGCGGCGCGGCGACCATCGAGCTCTCGTCGGCGACGTCCGTCGGACGCGGGGCGTCGACCGAGGCGTCCATCATGGGCGTCGCGTCGGCGACGTCCGTCGGACGCGGGGCGTCGACCGAGGCGTCCATCACGGGCGTCGCGTCGGAGGGGGGTGTGACGTCCATGGGGGCGCTCGCGTCGGGTGCGCCGTCGAGGGGCGCGTCCGTTGTGGCGTCGGTGGAGGGCGTGTCGGCTGACGCGTCGCCGCCCGCGTCTCCCGGCAGCTCGGTGCCGGCGAAGCCGGTGCTGAAATGACGGACCTCGGCCTGGACGCGTCCTCCCAGCACGGCGCCCGCGATGCGCTCGTATCCGCCGGAGGGCTGCGACCAGTAGATGCCCGCGAGGCGAGGGTCGCCACTGAAGTCGATCGAGACGGTCGCGGGCCGGGCGAACACGGTGCCCTCGGGCGCGAAGCGCCACACCGGCGAGTAGCCGACGTATCCCGGCGGCACCGGCAGGTCGGTGCGCGTGATCGTGAGAGGCGTCGCGTCGGCGAGCGCGCCGGGCGGCACGGTGAGCGTCACGCCGTCGGCGAAGACCGTCCCGCCCGCGGGACCGACGACGGCGCCGGGCGCGTCGGGCGCCACGGCCGCGTCCGGCGCCACGGCCGCGTCCGGCGCCACGGCCGCGTCGCCGCCGGGATCTGCGTCGCAGGAGGCGAGGGTTGCGAACACGACGAGCGCGACTGGTCGGAGGCGTGCAACGGCGGACATCGCCCTTCGGTTGCTGCGTGAGATGCGGGCATTCAACGTGGGTTTTCGATCACCTACGCCGGCAGCGACAGGCCAGCCGCGGCTCCGCAGAGCCGCGGCGCATCCGCGACGCTGCCAGTTCGCGAAGCGCAGTTCGATCGCGACGCTTGCAGCGACAGGCCAGCCGCGGCTCCGCAGAGCCGCGGCGCAGTTGCGACGCTGCCAGTCCGCGAAGCGCAGTTCGATCGCGACGCCGGCAGCGACAGGCCAGCCGCGGCTCCGCAGAGCCGCGGCGCATCCGCGACGCTGCCAGTCCGCGAAGCGCAGTCCACCCGATGCACGCCGCCGACGCTTCGGATGCGACGGACGCTCGCTGGCAGCGTCGCAACTGCGCCGCGGCTCTGCGGAGCCGCGGCTGGTCGCTCGCTGCGGGCGTGGGTGATCGAACTGCGCTCACCCGTTGCGAACGACGCTCCGCGCGAGCGGTTGCGTGGCGCTGGTTGCGCAACGCGTGGGTCACGCGCGCCCGAGGCAGCGCTTCTTGTACTTCTTGCCGCTGCCGCATGGGCGCGGTCTTCCCGGCGCAGGCGGTCCTCTCGCGCGGCGGTGGTGATATCGTCGCGGGCGATGGCCCCGACGCCAGCCCCGAGCTTCTGGGACGATCCGCGGCTGGTCTTCCCCGACGAGGCCACGTGGGCGCGCATGGAGCCCGCCGAGCGCGAGCGCGTGATCGAGCGCATCCGGGGCGCGCTCGACGAGCAGCGGGAGGCGATGATCCCCGACGCCGCGGAGATCGTCGCGCGGCTCCAGTCGCTCGCCGACCAGCAGCAGGCCGCCATCGAAGACGCCGGCCGCCGCATCGAAGACGCCGGCCGCCGCCTCGACGCCGCGCACGACCAGCTCGCCGCGGCGCAGGTGGCGATGGCGAACGGCGCTCTCGCGCTCTGGCTCACGCGCGCCGCGACGGCCGCCACGGGCGACGAGGTCTTCGAAGCGTAGGCGGAGAGGAGCAGCCGTCGGCCGCTTCGACGCGTGTGCGCCGTGCGCGCACAAAGGCCGAGGAAAATGATAGAGCC
>JBDHVF010000083.1:0-16091 GCA_039809605.1 Polyangiales bacterium
GCGCGGCGGGCTGCGCGGGCTGCGCCGCGGTGGGCTGCGCGGTCTGCGCGAGCGCGGTCATCGGGGCGAGGGCCAGGGCGAGGGCGAGGGCGAGGCGCATGGCGTGGCGAAGATACACCGGCTCGGCCCTCCAGCGATTCGACGAACGCGAAGGCCGTCGATCGCACCTGCGCCCTTGACGCGAGCGGTCCGCGCCCGTACCCGTGTCGCCCGCGCTGCGTCCGCGACGTGAATGGTCGCGCGCGACCGCGGCAACCGACGAACGCCCCCCCTATGCCCGATGTGCGGAATCGCAGGAATCTTCAACTACGCTGACCCCGAGCGCGCCGTCGACCGCGCGGTGCTCACGCGCATGACGCGCTCGCTCGCGCACCGCGGCCCCGACGGCGAGGGCTTCTTCGTCGACGGCTCGCTCGGCCTCGGCCACCGGCGCCTCGCGATCGTCGACCTGTCGCCCACGGGCGCGCAGCCCATGAGCACCCCCGGCGGCTCGCATTGGATCGCCTACAACGGCGAGTTCTACAACCACCGGGCGTTCCGCGAGCGGCTCGCCGCGCGGGGCGTGACCTTCCGCGGGAGCTCGGACACCGAGACGCTGCTGCACCTGCTGGTCGACCGCGGCGTCGACGCGCTCGCCGACGTGGCGGGCATCTTCGGCCTCGCGTTCTGGGAGCGCGACCGCCGCACGCTCACCCTCGCGCGCGACCCGCTCGGCGTGAAGCAGGTCTACGTTCACGACGACGGCCAGCGCGTGGTCTTCGCCAGCGAGATCAAGGCCCTGCTCGCGTGCCCCGACGTGGCGCGCATGGTCGACCCCGAGGCCGTCAACGAGTACCTGCACTTTCACACGCCCCTCTTCGAACGCACCTTCCTCAAGCACGTGCGCCAGCTCCGCGCGGGCGAGTTCATGCGCGTCTCGGGCGGCGGCCACGCGCGCCGTCGCTACTGGGAGGTCACCGACTTCACGCCCCGCGGCGGAAGCCCCGACGAGAACGTGCGCGACCTGAAGCGCGAGCTCCAGCACATCGTGAGCGAGCAGCTCATGAGCGACGTGCCCGTGGGGTCGTTCTTCTCTGGCGGCATCGACTCGACCGCCGTCGCCGCCATGGCCTCGCGCGCGGGCCTGAAGCCCCGGTGCTTCGGCGTCCACTTCACGGGCCAGGGCGTCATCGACGAGCGGCCCTATCAAGAGGCCGCCGCGAAGGCCCTCGGCCTCGACCTCGAGCTCATCACCCTCGACGGAGCGTCCTTTCCCGACGACATGGAGCGGCTGCTCTTCTTTCAAGACCAGCCCGTGATCGGCGCCGCGATGCTGCCCATGTTCGCCGTGGCGGGCCTCGCGTCGCGCAAGGTCAAGGTCTGCGTCGGGGGACAGGCCGCCGACGAGGTCTTCGGCGGCTACGCGCGCTACGCCCTCGCGCACCCGTGGAAGGTCGCCTCGCAGTGGGTCCGAGGCGCGCCCGCGGCCCTCGCGCGCCGCTTCGAACGTCGCGGGGAGGCGAGCGCGCGCGCGGCGGCCTCGCGCGTCGGCGGCAACGTGTGGAAGCAGTTCGCCGAGCGCGCCACCCTCCTGCGCATCGCGCGCAACCTCAGGGCGGGCGTCGACGCGGCGACCGACTGGCGCGAGCGCTACTTCAACAACTTCGCCAAGGTGCCCGAGGCCACGTGGAGGGAGCTCCTCCCGTCGGAGGGCTTCGTCTCGCGTGAGCGCGTGCGCGAGGTCTTTCGCGAGACCGTCGCGCGCTCGCCCGCGAGCGACCCCGCCGACAAGGTCATGCACTGGGACTCGCAGACGTACCTCACGGGGCTCTTTCAGCAAGACGACCGCATGAGCATGGCGCACTCGCTCGAGTCGCGCGTGCCCCTCGCGGACCCCCGCGTGGTGCGCTTCGCGTTCCGCTCGGGCTTCGACCTGAAGTTCCGCGACGGGGCGTCGAAGTGGATCCTGCGGCGCGCGGTGGCCGACGTGATCCCCGCCGAGGTGCTCAACCGACGCAAGGTGGGCTTCGACACGCCCGCCGCGCGGTGGATGCAGGGCCCCCATCGCGCGTGGGTGCGCGACGTGCTCACCTCGACCGCCGCGCGCAACCGCGGCTTCTGGAGCGCGCGCGCGCTCGAGCGATGGCTCGACCGCACGAGCGACCCGCTCTGGTTCGACGTGGTGTGGAAGGCCCTCTGCATCGAGCTCTGGGCCACGCTCGCCCTCGACGGGCGGTGGAAGCGCCACGCCACCCTCGACGCGCCGCCGCCCGAATCGCGCGCGGCGCCGGGCGACGCGGGGGGCTGAGGCCGATGGGCGTGCGCGACACCGTGCAGGAGCTCCGCGAGCTCGGCGTCTCGGGCGCGCTCTTTCGCGCGGGCTGGGAGCTGCGCATGCGCACCGGCGCGATGAAGCGCTTCGAAGCGCCCGCTCCGCCCTTCGAAGCGGCGCGCGCGCCCGCGTGGACGTCGTCGCTGCCCTTCGGCGACCCCCGCGAGGTCGCCGCGGCGATGCGCGATCGCCTCGTCGCGGTCGACAGGCTCGCGAACATCGCGCGGGTCGAAGCGCAGGGCCGCATCTGGTGCTTTCACCACGAGTTCTGCGACTTCGGCGCCGACGTCGACTGGTACCTGCACCCCCGGAGCCGCAAGCGCTGGGACGCGTCGCTGCACTGGTCCGAGTCGCTCGCGGGCCTCGCCGACATCGGCGACCCGAAGCTCACGTGGGAGCCCGCGCGCTTCCCCCAGGCCGCGCGCCTCGCCCGCGCGGCGGCGTTCTCGCCGAAGGAAGCGCCCGCCCACTTCGCGGCCCTCGTGCGCCAGGTCGAGGGCTTCGTGCGCGCGACGCCGCACCCCTACGGGCTCCACTGGTTCTCGAGCCAGGAGTGCGCGATTCGCCTCGGCGCGTGGGCCTTCGCCGCGCACGTGTTCAAGGGCCTCGGTGAGCCCGTCGCGGGCTTCGAAGCGGTCGTGTCGCGCTACGCGTGGACGGCCGCGCACCACACCGAGCGCCACCTCGAGTACGCGCGCAAGGCCGTCTACAACAACCACCTCATCACCGAGGCCCTCGGGCTCTACCTCGCGTCGCGCCTCGTGCCCGACGGAGACGACGGGCGGCGGTGGGCCTCGCTCGGCCTCGCGCTCCTCGACGAGCAGGCCGACCGGCAGTTCTACCGCGACGGCGCGTACCTCAACCTCGCGCACAACTACCACCGCGCCGTCTTGCAGGAGTACCTCCTCGCGTGGCGCCTGCTCGAGTGCGACGGCGTGCGGGAGCGCCCGCCCTCATGGCGCCGCGCGATGGAGCGCTCCCTCGACTTCCTCGTGGCGCAGCAGAACCCCGCGGACGGCAGGCTCCCGAACTACGGCTCCAACGACGGCTCGCTGCCGAGGCCGCTCTCGACCTGCGCGTTCGGAGACTTTCGCCCGACGCTCCAGACGCTCAGCGTCGCGATGCGCGGCGAGCGGCTCTACCCCCCAGGGCCCTGGGATGAAGAGTGCGCCTGGACCCTCGGCGCCGCCTCGCTCGACGCGCCGCTGCGCGAGCCCGCGCGCCGCTCGGTGAGCTTCGCCGACACGGGCTTTCACGTGCTGCGGGGCAGTGACCCGTCGACCTTCTCGGTGCTCCGCTGCGGCACGCTGCGCGACCGCTTCGGGCAGATCGACATGCTGCACCTCGACGCGTGGTGGCGCGGCGAGAACGTGCTCGTCGACGGGGGCACGTACCTCTACAACGGCGCCCCGAAGTGGACCGAGCACTTCATCCGCACCGCGAGCCACAACACCGTCACCGTCGACGGCCGCGACCAGATGCTCCACTGGAGGCAGTTCAAGTTCCTCTACTGGACGCGCGCGCGCCTCGTGGCCTTCGAAGACCGCGGGGCGTGGGCCGTGGCCGCGGGCGAGCACGACGGCTACGCGCGCCACCCCGGCGGCTGCGTGCACCGCCGCGCCGTGCTCCTCGTGAAAGACTCCCTCACCGTGGTGGTCGACCGCGTCACGGGGGAGGGCGCGCACACGGCGAGGCTCCACTGGCTCGCGGGCCCCTACGACCACGCGTACGACCCCGCCACGGCCACCCTCTCGCTCGCGACGCCCGCGGGGCGCTTCGAGCTCGCGACCTTCGACGAGCAGGCCGTGCCGATGCCCGGTGACGTGGCGCGCGGAGCCGAAGACCCGCCGCGGGGGTGGGCCTCGCGGCACTACGCGCAGCGGGTGGCCGTGCCGTCGCTCGCGGTCACGCGCGAGGGGGCGTGCCCGATCACCTTCGTCACGGTGATGGGCGAAGGGCCCCTCGCGGTCTCTCGCTCGAACGAGGTCTGGAACGTTCGCGCGGGCGCGCGCAACGTATCATTTCGCATCGCGGACGGGACGTTCGCGGACCTGAAGGAGTCGCTCGGATGACGACGCAGACGGTGGTGTTCGTGGCCGGCGCGCGGCCGAACTTCATGAAGGTCGCCCCGATGCTCCGGGCGATGGCCGAGGCGAAGGCTCCCTTCGAACGCGTGCTCGTGCACACGGGGCAGCACTACGACGCGGCCATGAGCGAGGTCTTCTTCGAAGAGCTCGGCATCCCGCAGCCCGACGTGCACCTCAACGTGGGCAGCGGGGCCCACGGCGCGCAGACGGCGAAGATCCTCGCCGCGTTCGAGGAGTGGCTCGTGGCGCAGCCCACGCTCCCCCGCGGCGTGGTGGTGGTGGGCGACGTGAACTCGACGATGGCCTGCACGCTCGCGGCGGTGAAGCTCGGCGTGCCCGTGGCCCACGTCGAGGCGGGCCTGCGCTCGTACGACCGGCACATGCCCGAGGAGATCAACCGCCTCGTGACCGACTCGGTGGCCGACCTGCTGCTCACCAGCGAGCCCAGCGGCGACGAGAACCTCCGGCGCGAGGGCGTCGACCCCTCGCGGGTGAGGTTCGTCGGCAACGTGATGATCGACTCGGTGGCCTACGAGCTGCCGCGCGCCCGCGCGCTCGCCGTGCCCGCGCGCTTCGGCCTCGCCGTGAAGGGCTACGCGCTCGTCACGCTGCACCGCCCGTCGAACGTCGACTCGGTCGAGCGCCTGCGCGCGCTCGTGGAGTTCCTCGAGGCGACCGCGGAGCGCGTGCCCGTGGTGTTCCCCGCGCACCCGCGCACGCGCGAGCGGCTCACGCGCTTCGGGCTCCTGTCTCGCGTGCTCGGCAACCCCGCGCTGAAGCTCACCGACCCCCTGGGTTATCGCGACAACCTCGGGCTCATGGCCGACGCGCGCTACGTGCTCACCGACTCGGGGGGCATTCAAGAAGAGACCAGCTACCTCGGGGTGCCGTGCCTCACGCTGCGTCCCAACACCGAGCGCCCCGTCACGGTGACCCACGGCACCAACACCATCGTGGGCGACGACCTCGATCGGGCTTTTTCGCTGGTGAACGACATCGTCGAGGGGCGATACAAAGCCGGTGGTCCCATCGACGGGTGGGACGGACACGCCGCGGAGCGGATCACCCGCGTGCTGGTGGAGAGCTGGGCATGAAGCGCCTGTACATGTCGGTGCCCCACATGGGCGACAACGAGGAGCGCTACGTCCACGAGGCGTTCGCGAGCAACTGGCTCTCGACCGTGGGCCCGAACCTCGACGCGTTCGAAGCCGCCTTCAGCGCGCGCGTGGGCCTCCCTTGCGTGGCCCTCGGCAGCGGCACGGCGGCGATCCACCTGGCGATGCGGCTCCTCGGGGTGGGCGATGGGGACGAGGTCGTGTGCCCGACGCTGACCTTCATCGCCTCGGTGAACCCCGCGCTCTGGCTCGGCGCGCGCCCCGTCTTCGTCGACAGCGACCGCCAGAGCTGGAACCTCGACCCCAACCTCCTCGAAGACCTCTTGAAGCGGCGCGCCGAGCGTGGCCGCCTGCCGAAGGTCGTCGAGGTGGTGCACCTCTACGGCCAGAGCGCCGACATGGACGCGATCCTCGAGGTGTGCAACCGCTACGGCGTCGCGGTGCTCGAAGACGCCGCCGAGGCCGTCGGGTCGCTCTACAAGGGACGGCCCTGCGGCACGATGGGCGCCGTCGGCGCGTACTCGTTCAACGGCAACAAGATCATCACCACCACGGGCGGCGGCATGCTCGTGGCGCACGACCCCGCGTGGGTGGCGAAGGCCCGCTTCTGGTCGCAGCAGGCGCGCGACCCCGGCGTGGCCTACGAGCACACCGAGATGGGCTACAACTACCGGCTTTCGAACGTGCTCGCGGGCATCGGGCGCGGGCAGCTCGAGGTGCTCGACGCCCGCGTCGCGCGGCGGCGCGAGATCGCGTTCCGGTACCGCGACGCGTTCGCCGAGCTCGGGGGCCTCGAGCTCATGCCGCAGGCCCCGTGGGGGCTGCACACCAACTGGCTCAGCGTCTTTCTCGTCGACGAGGCGGCGCTCGGGCTCTCGCGCGACGACATCCTCCGCGCCCTCGAGGCCGAGAACATCGAGGCGCGCCCGGTGTGGAAGCCCATGCACATCCAGGCCCTCTTCGCGGGCGTCGAGTGCGTGGGCGGCGCCGTGGCCGAAGACCTCTTCCGCCGCGGCGTGTGCCTCCCGAGCTCTTCGAACATGACCCGCGACGACCAGGAGCGCGTCATCGCCACCGTGCGCGCCGCCGCGCGCAGGCGCCGCGCGCAGGGGCCCGTCGCCCTGCACGGGGGGGCGCCATGAGCGCCGAGGCCGCGCCGGGCAACATCCCGCAGCTCGTGTTCTCGTACCGCCGCGTGCTCGTGGTGGTCGTGCACCTCGCGCTCTGGGCCGTGGCCTTCCTCGGCGCGTTCGTGCTGCGCTTCGACGGGCGCATCCCGCAGCACCTCTGGCCGATGATCAGCGTGTGGCTGCCCGCTGCGCTGGTGATCCGCACGTCGGTGTACTTCTACTTCGGCATGTTCCACGGCCTGTGGCGCTACACGGGCGCGCGCGACCTCGTGACGCTCTTTCAGGCCGCGTCGGTCTCGACGATGCTCACGGTGCTCTACGTGCACTTCGTCGGGCCGCTGGGCCTGCCCCGCACGGTCTTCGTGCTCGAGTGGCTCATCAGCATCTTCGCCGTGGGCGGCCTGCGCTTCAGCGTGCGCACGCTGCGCGAGATCTCGCACCAGGTCTCGCTCGCCAACAAGCTCGACACCCGCAAGAAGGTGCTCATCGTGGGCGCGGGCGACGGCGGCGAGATGATCCTCCGCGAGATCCTCCGCACGCACGGCGCCCGCTACGAGACCGTGGGCTTCGTCGACGACAACCCCGCCAAGCAGGGCGAGCGCATCCACAACGTGCCCGTGCTCGGCCCCATCGCGTCGGTGCCCGACCTCGTCAAGCGCATGGAGGTCGACGAGGTGATCGTCGCCATCCCCTCGGCGTCGGGGCGCGAGATGCGCCGCATCGTGAGCCTGTGCAGCAAGGGCGACGTGCGCATCCGCACGATCCCCGGCGTCGAGAGCCTCATCGAGGGCCACGTCACGGTGAGCCAGCTCCGCAACGTGGCCATCGAAGACCTGCTCGGCCGCGAGCCCGTGCAGCTCGAGACCGAGCTCATCGCGGGCCGGCTCAACGGCGCCGTGGTGATGGTCACGGGCGCGGGCGGGAGCATCGGGTCCGAGATCTGCCGCCAGGTCTGCCGCTTCGGGCCCTCGAAGCTCCTGCTGGTCGAGCAGGCCGAGAACGCGCTCTTTCAGATCCACCGCGAGCTGCGCGAGACCTTCCCCGAGATCACGCTCGTGCCGCAGATCGCAGACATCTGCGACACGCGCCGCCTCGACGCGCTCTTCGCGCGCTACCGGCCCAACGTGGTCTTTCACGCCGCGGCGCACAAGCACGTGCCCATGATGGAGTGGAACGCCGGCGAGGCGATCAAGAACAACGTCTTCGGCACCCGCAAGGTGGCCGACCTCGCGGACCAGTACGGCGCCCAGTCGTTCGTGATGATCTCGACCGACAAGGCCGTGAACCCCACGTCGATCATGGGCGTGTCGAAGCGCGTGGCCGAGATCTACATCCAGGCCCTCTCGCAGCGCAGCAAGACGAAGTTCATCACCGTGCGCTTCGGCAACGTGCTCGGCTCCAACGGCTCGGTCGTGCCCATCTTTCAGGAGCAGATCGCGCGCGGCGGCCCCGTGACCGTCACCCACCCCGAGATGCGCCGCTACTTCATGACCATCCCCGAGGCGTCGCAGCTCGTGCTCCAGGCCGGCGCGATGGGCGCGGGCGGGGAGATCTACGTGCTCGACATGGGCGAGCCCGTGAGGATCGTCGACCTCGCGCGCGACCTCATCACCCTCTCGGGCCTGCGGCCCGGCGAGGACATCGAGATCGCGTTCTCGGGCATTCGCCCCGGCGAGAAGCTCTTCGAGGAGCTCGCGGCCGACGGCGAGAACGCCGACAAGACCCGCCACCCCAAGATCTTCGTGGGCCGCTTTCGCCCCTACGAGTGGCAGCAGGTGGAGGAGGGCCTCGCGGCCCTGCACGAGTGCTCCGACGGCGCCGACGACGACCGCGTGCGAGAGACCTTCAAGACGCTCGTGCCCGAGTACAGCCCCGTGGTGCTCGCGGGCCCGGCGCCCGACCGCGCGCGCAGGACGCAGACGCTCCCCGCCGCCTCGCCCGACAGCCGCTCGAACGTCATCCCGCTCAAGCGCGGATGATCCGCGGATCGCTCCCGCCCGAGGCCCTTCGCGAGAAGCTCTCGCCGCCGCGGCCGCTCTCGCTCGTCGCGGGCGCCCTCTACGCCGCGCCCCTCGCAAGCTCGTCGACCGCGTGGCTCGCGTGGCTCCCCGACGGCGCGAGCGCCGCCCTCGACGCGGTGATCGAGCGGGCCCGCGCCGACGGTGCGCGCCGGCTCGCCGCGGGGGGCCCTCCGGGCAACTACCTCGCGACGGGCGTCGACCCGGCCGACGGTGGTCTCATCGAACTACTGTGTAGCAAGGGCTTTCACGAGGCCGGGCGGCACCTCGACCTCGCGGTCTCGACCGCGGGGCACTCGATGGGCGGGTGCGTCGAGCGCGCGGACGACGAGGCCCTCGCGTGGGTCGCGTCGACCTTCGCCGAGGCGTGGGCGATGGAGGCGCGCAGGGCGCTCGCGCACGCGGGGCTCTTCGTGGTGCGCGACCGTGAAGGGCTCGCGGGCTTCGCGTGCCACTCGGGCAACCGCGCGTGGGAGGCGACCTTCGGCCCCGTCGGCGTCGCGCCGCGCGCGAGGGGCTCGGGGCTCGGGCGGGCGCTGGCGTCGGCGGCGCTCGCCGACCTCGCGGCGAGGGGCTTCGAGGTCGCGACGGTGCCGTGGGTCGACGTCGCGACGGCGCGCTTCTATGAATCGTTCTGCGCGGTGCGCTCGCGCGAGGAGCGCGTGGAGCTCAGGGCGCGGCTCGTGTAGAGGATCGTCGCGATGGAGCAGAAGGGCTGGCGCAAGGCGGTGAAGGTGGCGGTCGACCGCGCGGTGGCCGTCGGTGGCATCGTGGCGCTCTCGCCGGTGTTCGCGGGCGTGGCCGCGGGCGTGTGGGCGACGATGGGCGGCCCCGTGCTCTTCAGGCAGAAGCGGCCGGGGTACAAGGGACGGATCTTCGAGGTCGTGAAGTTCCGCACGATGACCGACGCGCGCGACGCGCGGGGTGAGCTGTTGCCCGACGAGAGGCGCCTGCACCCCTTCGGGGAGTTCCTTCGTCGCACGAGCCTCGACGAGCTGCCGCAGCTCTTCAACCTGCTGAAGGGAGACGTGAGCCTCGTGGGGCCGCGGCCGCTGCTGGTGCGCTACCTCACGCGGTACACGCCCGAGCAGATGCGACGGCACGACGTGCTGCCGGGCATCACGGGCTGGGCGCAGGTCAACGGACGCAACGCGCTCGGGTGGGAGGAGAAGTTCGCCCTCGACTGCTGGTACGTCGACCACTGGAGCCTCGCGCTCGACGCGAAGATCCTGCTCAAGACGGTGGCCGTGGTGCTGCGGCGCGAGGGCATCGGCGGCGGCGGCGAGGCGGTGTCGGCGCCCGAGTTCATGGGCTCGGCCGCGAAGGGCTGACGTCTACGGGCGCACGTTCGCCCACGAGGCTCCGTCGGTGGCCCACGCGGTGACCCAGTCGAGCAGCGACGCGCCGCCGGGGCCGGTGCGCGTGGCGAGCGAGCCGATCATCGTGTGGTCGCTCCCCGTGACGACGAAGTATTTGAAGTTCGCCTGCGGGTCGAACGACGTGTGCATCAGGTCTTCGAGCTCGGTCTGAAACTGCATGCCCGTGATGCCGAAGTAGGTCGAGATGGTGCGGTCCTGCGTGTACGAGAGCAGGCCCATGCGGTGCGGCGCGGGGAAGCGCGTGGCGAAGTAGTTGAAGAGCCGGCTGAGGTCGTCGGCGCAGCCCGTACACCCGTCGGGGAACTGGATGTTCCACGCGTTCTTCATCATCTGGTAGCGCATGGCCGGGGGGTTGATGGGCGGGCCCGAGTCGTCGAGCAGGTCGACGCGCGCCGAGGGGAACGCGCGCTGCACGCGGTCCCAGTTGATGCCCGCGCCGTAGCCTCCCGCGCTCGCGCCCGTGAGCCACACGCGGTCGGCCATGGGGAAGGTGAGCGCGAGGCGGCGGAGGAAGGCGTCCATGTTGCGCGCGCCCACGTGGTAGACGGTGCGGTCCATGCCGCCGAGCGAGTAGGTCACGACGTTGTCGCCGCCGTGGATGTCGCCCGTGCAGTACGGCACGTACACGAAGCTCGCGTCGCGGAAGGGGTTGCGCGCGTCGGTGCGGCTGAACATCAGCCAGCGCGACGCGCTGCGCATCTCCGACTGGAAGGTCGCGTCGGTGTAGTCGTCGTTGAGGTTGCTCGCCGTGGGGATGAAGCACGTGAGCGCGTCCCAGCAGCCGCCGCCGCCCTGGAGGTAGATGAGCACGCGGCGGCTGCGCTGCGTGAGGTTCACGCCGATGCCCGCGGGCGAGCCGTTGCCGCAGGCCGAGTCGGGGAAGGGCACGAAGGTCCAGGTCTCCATCGGCGCCTCGACGGGCGTCATCGGAGAGCTCGCGTCGGGGCGCCACGGGTGAGGGACCGCGACGTCGTCGGGCTCGGCGTCGCCCGGGTCGGCATCGCTCGGAGCGACGTCGCTCGGGGCGACGTCGGCGCCTGCGTCGACGGGCGGCGGCGTGACGGGATCGCCCCCGCACGCGGCGAGGAGCAGGGGGATCGACGTGAGGAACGACGCGTGGCTTCGCTGCATGGTGGCGACGGGTGCCTCCGGCGACGGCCGCGCGTCGCCGACTCGGGTGGAGCTCCGACGCTACCCCACGGCGCCGCGCGCTGGAAATCACTGCGTTTCCAGCGGGCATCGCGACACGCCCATGACACCGGTGTCGCACCGCGGAGGCGACGAAACCCCTTGCCCGGAGGCGCTCTCGACGGCGGGCGGAAGATTGCAGTATGGTCCGCGCACCCAGGTCCACGTGGCCCCGTGCAAGGGCCGCAACATCCTTCCCGCGCCCGTCGCGACGGAGCGACGTCGCGCGAGATCGAGGCGATAGGTCGATGAGAACGCTTCACACGATCGTGCGGACGGCGATGTGCCTGTCCCTGCAGCTCCCCCTGCTCGCGGCGCTCTCGGCGCCTGCCGAGGCGGTGCCGCTGCTCACGGGCTTCGGCGGGCCGACGGGGTACGGGCTCCCGCAGAACTGCGTGCACCCGAACGACGACGGCTCGTACGCGGGGCCCCCGCCGACCTCGGGCTACCCCGCGGTGGCGATCCCCATCATGACGGCCTTCCCCTCGGGCCTGAACTTCTTCGGCAACACGTACCGCTCGATGTACGTGAACACCAACGGCAACATCACCTTCCGCGGGGCGGTGGGCACGTACACCCCGATGCCCTTCCCCGTGGCCGATCAGCCGATGATCGCGCCGTGGTGGGCCGACGTCGACACGCGCGGCCTCGGCATGCCGATGCGCAACAACATCTGCTTTCACATCGAGCCGAACCGCATCGTCGTCACGTGGAACAACGTCGGGTACTTCAGCTCGCACGACAACCTGCAGAACGACTTTCAGCTCATTCTCACCACCAGCAACACGTGCTCGACCACGGGCGACTTCGACGTCGAGTTCCGCTACAACCGCTGCCAGTGGACCACGGGTGACGCCTCGGGCGGCTCGGGCGGCTTCGGCGGCACGCCCGCGCAGGTGGGCTTCGACGCGGGCAACCGCCGCAACTACGTGGCGCTCCCCATGTCGCGCTCGATGGCGATCCTCGACGTGTGCCGCACCTCGAACGTGCCGGGCGGCCCGCCGGGCCTCTGGCGCTTCCAGATCCGCGGCGGCGACGTCGCCACGGGCTGCAGCGGCGGCGGCATGGCCTGCACCGTCGCGGGCCAGCGCGGCGCGTGCGGCCAGGGCGTGAACGTCTGCGACGGCATGGCGACCCGCTGCGTGCAGGTCAACCAGCCGCGCATGGAGCGCTGCAACGGCAACGACGACGACTGCAACGGCATGATCGACGAGGGCGACGGCCTCTGCCCGCGCAACTTCGTGTGCGACCGCGGGTCGTGCGTCGAGCGCTGCTCGGGCGAGCTCGGGTGCCTGCCGGGCCGCACGTGCACCGACGCGGGCATCTGCGTCGAGACGTCGTGCATGGGCGTGACGTGCCCCGAGGGCCAGCGCTGCTCGGGCGGCATGTGCGTGGGCATCTGCGACGGCGTCACGTGCCCGCACGCGCAGGTCTGCCGCGCGGGCCGCTGCGTGAACCCCTGCGAGGGCGTCACCTGCAACCCCATGGAGGTCTGCGACCCCGGCCCCGGCCCGCGCGCGGGCCTGTGCGTGCCGGGCTGCCAGTGCACGCCGTGTGCGGCGGGCCAGTCGTGCCAGCCCGACGGCTACTGCGTCACCGACGACTGCGCGGGCGTCACGTGCCCGACGGGCATGTACTGCCGCGGCGGCCAGTGCCGCGACGCGTGCGAGACCGGGCCCGACACCATGCTCTGCCCGAGCGGCGAGGTCTGCCAGATGGGCGAGTGCGTCCCCTCGTCGATGGTGACGCGCGACAGCGGCACCAACCAGGACGCCTCGGCCGACGGCGGCCGCACCGACGCGGGCCGCACCGACGCGGGCCGCACCGACGCGGGCCGCGCCGACGCGGGCGCGACGGGCGACGTCGACGACACGCCCGTGGTGCTCCCGCCGAGCCAGCGCGGCTGCAAGTGCAGCACCGTCGGCGCCCGCACCGACATGCGCTGGGCGGGCGTCGCGCTCGCCCTCGGCGCCGTGGTCGTCACGCGCCGCCGCCGCCGCCGCTGATCGCCTGCACCGTCACCACTTCCACACGGAGTTCTCGATCGCCATGAAGCGTCACGCCTCCTTCCTCTGGGGATACGCCCTGGTGTGCTTCACGCTGCTCGGCACCGCGTCGTGCAGCGACACGCCCTCGCCGGGCGGCGGCAGCAGCGACACCGACGGGGGCACGGGCCCCGGCCCCGGTCCCGGCCCCGGTCCCGGCCCCGGCGGCAACCCCAACCCGAACCCCAACACCAACCCCTTGCCGGGCTCGCTCGGCACGTGGATGCGGTCGAACCCCGGCACGATGGAGGACCTGCTCGGCGTGTGGGGCACGGCCCCCAACAGCGTGCTGGCGATCAGCGCCCTCGAGGTGCGGAAGTTCAACGGCACGGCGTGGGTGGCAGGCCCGATGGTGCCCGAGCTCGAGATGGGCACCGGGCACCGCGGCGGCCCGCCGGCCGTGCGCGCGCTCGGCGGCTTCGACGCGAGCTCGACCTTCCTCGGCGCGGTCACGATCCCCGGCGAGGGGTCGCCCGACTCGGGGCGCGGGCTCTTCATCAAGATCATGGGCATGACCGGCACGGTGCAGGAGCCCATGCGAAGCCTCTACGCGCAGGGCATCTGGGGCCGCGCGGCCAACGACGTGTGGGCCGTGGGCGGCGACTACGCCCTGCACTGGAACGGCTCGGCGTGGGAGAACCGCTCGTCGGGCATCGCGCCCAACAGCGACCTGCAGGCCGTGTGGGGCGCGTCGGCCGACGACGCGTGGGCCGTCGGCGCGGCGGTCTACCACTGGCAGGCGGGCGCGTGGACCCGCGTCGAGATCCCCGGCGCGGGCGCCACGAACTTCCTGGGCATCTGGGGCGCGGCCGCCAACGACATCTGGCTCGTCGGCAACAGCGCCGCGCAGCACTGGGACGGCCGCGGGTGGACGCGCCACTTCATCGGCGCGACCGAGATCATCCGCGGCGTGTGGGGCGCGGCCCCCAACGACATCTGGGCCGTCGGCGACCGCGGCCGCGTCGTGCACTGGAACGGCGAGGTCTGGTTCGCCGTGCCGAGCGGCACCGAGCGGACGCTCAACGGCATCTGGGGCTCCGGGTCGCACGACATCTGGGCCGTCGGCGCCGGCGGCACCGCGATCCACTACACGGGCGGCACGGGCAACGGCGGCGGCCCGCGCAGCAGCGCGCTCGCCCAGAGCACGGTCATGGGCAACGGCCGCGACCAGCGCGTCGCCGCGGCGCCCTTCTCGGCGTGCGCGCGCAAGGCCGACGGCACCGTCGCGTGCTGGGGCGACAACCGCGCGGGCATGCTCGGCGACGGCACCCTCACCACGCGCTACGAGCCCGTGGCCGTGTCGGGCCTCACCGACGCGGTCGACGTCTCGGTGGGCCAGTACCACGCGTGCGCCGTCAAGAGCGACGGCACCGTGTGGTGCTGGGGCACCAACCGCAGCGGGCAGCTCGGCAACGGCGAGTCGCAGGGCGACCACCGCGAGCCCGTGCAGGTCTCGGGGCTCATGGACGCCGTGCAGGTCGCCGTCGGCAGCGCCCACACCTGCGCGCTGCGCCGCACGGGCGCGGTGCAGTGCTGGGGGCAGAACGACCGCGGCCAGGTGGGCGACGGGCAGATGACCAACCGGGCCTTTCCCGCGAGCGTCAACGCGCACACCGACATCGTGGCCGTCGCCACGGGCGCCAACCACTCGTGCGCGCTGCGCAACAACGGCGGCGTCGAGTGCTGGGGCCTCAACGCCAACGGGCAGCTCGGCACGGGCAACACGCAGAGCGCGTCGATGGGCCAGCCCGTCGCCAACGTGTTCGACGCCGTGGCGCTCGCGTCGGGGCCCAACCACACCTGCGCGATCCGCCAGAACGGCCGCGTGATGTGCTGGGGCAACAACGCCGCCGGCCAGATCGGCAACGGCGCCATGGGCGCGCCCGTCAGCACGCCCACCGAGGTGTGGAACCTCATCGACGCCGTGAGCCTCTCGCTCGGCGCCAACCACACGTGCGCCGTGCGCAGGACCGGCGCCGTGCGCTGCTGGGGCTCGAACACGAACGGCCAGCTCGGCGACGGGTCGACCGCCGCGCGCCTCCAGGCCACCGACGCGCGCTCGATCACCGACGCCGTGCGCCTCGCCGCGGGCCAGGACTTCACCTGCGCCCTGCGCGGCGGCGGCCAGGTCGTGTGCTGGGGCTCGAACATGAACGGCCAGCTCGGTCGCGGCATGACCGGCGGCGCCAACAACCCCCTCGGGCCCGTCACGGGCTTCTGAGCGCCGCCCTCTCAACTGGTCACCCGCGCGGATCCGTGTAGGATGCGCGCGCCTCCGATGCCCGAGAGCCCCATCTCCGCAGAGAGTCTGCGCGCCGCCGCCGCCGAGATCGCGCAGGCGGAGCGCTCGCGCGCCGTCACGCCCGAGGCCCTCGACCGCGTCGCGCGCGTGGTCGCCGAGTCGCTCGTCGACCAGGCCCAGCGCCGCTCGGCGACCGTGTCGCACGCCGCCGTCGACGCGAGCGCGCTCGCGGCGAACGTCTCCACGACGCCCGTGAAGCTCCCCTCGGGCGACGCGCTCGCGGTGCTTCGCAGCGGCGCCCGCGACGACGCCGAGCGCGCCCTCGTGGCCGCCCTCTGCGCGCGCCACCTCGCGTCGGTGCTCGCGCGGCGCGACGGCGTGCGCGCGCTGCGCGCGATGCTCCCCGCGCTCGACTGGCTCGAGTTCGCGGGGCAGTACCCGCCCTACTCGGCCGCGCGCCACGCCCTCGACGGCGAGGCCCGCGCGCGCGTCGAAGACATCTTGCGCGCCGCGCTCGCCGACGCCCCCGCCGACCTCGCCGCCGCCGCCGTGCGCGCGCTGCGCGGGCCCGCCGCC
>JBDHVF010000084.1:0-16010 GCA_039809605.1 Polyangiales bacterium
GCGGTGTCTCGGGTCGCCCCCTTCGTGGGGTTGCAGTACACGGTGCTCACCCTCTGGGCGCTGCGCGTGGGTCTGACGCCGGCGACGACCGCGGCGCTCCTGCGGCCGTGGTACCGCCACAAGCGCGCGGTGAGCTTCGGCGACCTCTTGCGGACGGCCCAGAAGTGCCTCGAACAAGGGGACTTGAGCGCGCTACGCGCCGCGCGCGAACACCGCGCTCACGAGGCGGGGGAGAAGCTCCCTCACGCGGTGCCACGGCCCAAACGGGCCGCCTGAACGTCACGACGCGCGATCGACGCACAGCCTCTGCGGCACATTTCTGCCTGCTGCGAAAGAGCCAAACCCGAGTCTGACACAGAAACGGATGGATGAAGGCGTACGAGCAGATGGACGTGGTCCGCGACGCCGCCCACCGCCAGCGGCACGCAATCGAGGTTGCGGCAGCACCGGCCCAGCAGCCCATGCAGGCGGCGTCGGTAGGCGGGGACGATCCAGGGGTGGCGGCGCAGGGTGCCCCAGACCAGATGCACCGACAGACGTGAGTAGAATGAGCTCATGCGCGGTTCTCGGCGCGCACCGCGAAAGGTTGCGTGGCCGCATGCAGGGCTTTCGAGCGCGAGATGTCGGTCGAGTAGTCTCGACGAGTACCGAAGCCCGGCCCAAGGCCGGGCGGCCCACCTTCGGTAGCGCCGGGTGAGCCGCAACAGTCGAGCGCATGGAACGACGGCGAACCCGGCGCGGCGACGCGACCCCTGCGGTCACCGACAACCTTCGCGATCACCCGACCCTGCGGTCACCGACAACCTTCGCGACGACGACATCGCATCGCGAACCCGACGACGCGACGCCTGCGGTCACCGACAACCTTCGCGACCACGATATCGCGAACCCGGCGACGCGACGCCTGCGGTCACCGACGACTCGCGCAACACGCCGTTGCGTACCAGGCGCGTCGGGTCCCCGCTCCAGCGCGGCGGCCAGCGGATCTGATGCGAGCGATCGCCGTCCGACGACGGCTCCCGATCCGTCGCCGGACATCACCTCACGGGTCGAGACCCGCCGCCGGACATCGCCCCACGGATCGAGACCCGCGCGCTCACGCCGTGGGCGGCGCCGCCTTGCGCTTGCGGCTGGCCCTGCGCGCCTCGGCCTGCTCGGCGCGCCACGCGTCGACCTCGCGCTGGTAGGGCTTGAGCAGCCGCTCGCGCGTGTCGTGGCCCGCGCAACGCCTGACCTCTCGGGCGCTGCGCCGCTCGGCTTCCGCTGCGTGATCCCTCGGTAGCTCGCGCGGCTACTTCGCGTTCGCGTCGGCGAGCCACGCGGCGAGCGCGTCGGCTTCGAGGTCGAGCGCCACGTCGCCGAGCCGCTCGGGGCCCAGCGCGTGCAGCCGCTCGCGCAGCCGCTCCTTCTCGGCGCCGCTGAGGTCTCGCCCCAGCTTGCGCTCGAACTGGTGCACCACCAACGCGACCCCGCGCGCCTCACCGCGCGCCTCACCGCGCGCCTCACCGCGCGCCTCACCGCGCGCCAGCCCCTTCTGAAAGGGCCACGAGCGTTCGATCAGTCCTTCGTCGACGACGGCCATGAGCCACTCCGGTGCGCTCGATCGGAGCGCGGGCGCTCGCTCTACTTCGACGCGCGGCGCCCGCGACGGCGCGAGGCGCGCGCGGCGACGAGCCCGAGCGCGGCACACACGGCGCCCGCGGTGGTGGTGTCTCCGCCGCGCGCCGAGCAGCCTTCGAAGTTCGAGTGCGGCGACGCGCAGGGGTCGGGCGGCGTGTTGACGACGACGCCGTAGTTGTAGCTGCGCTGGCGGGCGCCGCGGTCGCTCGCGGCGAGCTGGAGGTCGCGGTCGAGCGCGGTCGACGCGAGGTCGGCGCGCAGGCGCGTGACGTAGGCGTTGTCGCCGATGTTCTCGAACGCGACGCGCGCGTCGAGGGGGTTCACGCGGGGGTCGGCCTCGCACGACGACGAGACGCCGGTCTGCGGGTCGAAGCAGCTCCGCATGCGCAGCTCGACGGCGTAGCGGTTGACGCTCGACGCGCTCTCGGTCACCCACGCGCGGCCCCCGTTGGCGCGGTTCACGCGGTCGAAGGCGTTGAGAAAATCACGCGCGGGGTCGGTGGGGCTGTCGAAGTCGTAGCGCAGGTCGGCCTCGCGCACCTCGCCGTTCGGAAAGTTCATCGCCTCGATGCGCGACTCGGCGATCACCATCAGCACGAGGCCCACCTTGTCGGCCACGCCCGCCGCGATCATGCGCAGGGGCAGCGTGGGGTTGTAGCCCGGCGTGATGACACGCAGCGGCTTCATCTGCGACACCTCGGCGCTGGGGCGCAGGCGCACGGCGACGAAGTCCATGCGCATCTCGACGTAGTGGTCGATCACGGGCACGACGGCCGGGGGCACCGCGTAGCCGTTGCCCGTGAGCCAGTTGCGCAGCGCCATCGGGTCTTCGGAGCCGAGCGTCACCACCTGGTAGGGCCCCACCACGCGCTCGTTGTAGACGTTGACCTGCCCCTCGTTGCTCCCCCGGTCGGCCGCCGCGGTGGACGCGCCGCCGAAGAGACCGCCGCCCGACGAGCAGAACGAGCTCGGGGGCACCGGCCGCGTCACGAGCGGAGACGTGATGTTGTCCATCGTGGCGAGAAAGAGGTTGTCGGCCTCCTCGACCACCACGCCGGGGCCGTTGCGAATGGGCAGGATCCACGAGAAGTCCTCGGGGCGGCCCGAGTAGCGGAACTGGTCCCAGAGCACGGTGCGGTCGCGCGAGAGCGAGAGCACCATGCGGTGGTCGGTCACCACCTGCACCGCCGTGGGGGGGTTGAAGCACCCGCCGCAGGCGTCGACGGCGCGAGGCGCCCCGAGCGCGCCCGCGAGAAGCACCAGTCCAAGAGCAGCACGACGGATCATCAGGGTCATCGCCTCCGCGGGCGCATTCTGCGAGGCCCGTGCCGCCGCGGGGAAGGGGCCGCGCGCTCGAAAACGCCCGGCGCCGCGTGGTGACACCCGTGCCGCGGGGGTTCACCTGTGCGCGGGCTTCACGCGAGGGGGCCAACAGAATCGCGTGAAAGACTACAAACCTGCGCCGGGGTGCGGTAAAGGCGCTCCGGCGCGCGGGCGCCCACGACCTTCAGGTGGCGCAAGGCCCGAAACGCACGGAGGCGCAAGGAGTATCCGGTGGACAATCTGTCGATCCAGGCAATCGGCGTGGGGGTGCTGGCCCTCGCCGTGGCGTTCTTCTTCTACGCCCGGGTGAAGGCCGCCCCCGAGGGCAACGAGGCGATGGCCCGCATCGCGCGGTACATCCGCGAGGGCGCGATGGCCTTCCTCGCGACCGAGTACCGGGTGCTCGCGGCCTACGCGGTGGTGGTGTTCGTCGCGCTCTCGGTCGCGCTCAAATGGCAGGCGGGCGTGGCCTTCCTGGCGGGCGCGTTCCTGTCGCTGCTCGCGGGCTTCATCGGCATGAAGGCCGCGACCTTCGCGAACGTGCGCACCGCCGAGGCCGCCCGTTCGAAGGGCAAGCCCGACGCGCTGGTGATGGCCCTCGACGGCGGCGCCGTGATGGGCCTGTGCGTCGCGGGCCTGGGCCTCGTGGGCCTCGGCACCCTCTACCACTTCTTTCGCAACAGCGAGGACTTCGGCACGCTGCTCCACGCCTTCGCCGTGGGCGCGAGCTCCATCGCGCTCTTCGCGCGCATCGGCGGCGGCATCTACACCAAGGCCGCCGACGTGGGCGCCGACATCGTCGGCAAGGTCGAGGCGAACATCCCCGAAGACGACCCCCGCAACCCCGGCGTCATCGCCGACAACGTGGGCGACAACGTGGGCGACATCGCCGGCATGGGCGCCGACATCTACGAGAGCTACGTGGCCGCCGTGGTGGCGACCATGGCCCTCGGGCTCACCATGCCCACGACGGAGCTCCAGCCCCTCGCCCCGAGCGCCGACGAGGCGAAGCTCCGCGCGCTCTCGGTCGCGCTGCCGCTGCTGCTCGCCACGCTCGGCCTCGCGGTCTCGATCGTGGGCATCTTCATCACCCGCGCGCTCAAGAACATGCCGCCCGCGCGCGTGCTTCGCATCGCGCTCATCGTGCCGCCGCTGCTCGTGGCCGTGGCGGCGTTCGTGGTGCTGCCGCTCTTCGGCTTCGGCCTCGGCGCCGTGTGGACGCTCATCGCCGGCGCGATCGGCGGCGGCGTCGTGGGCCTCATCACCGACTACTACACGTCGATGGGCCCCATCCACAAGATCGCCCAGAGTGCGCAGACCGGCCCGGGCACCAACGTGATCCGCGGCATGGCCGTGGGGCTCGAGAGCGTGGCGATCCCGCTCTTCACGCTCTGCGCGGTGGGCTACTTCTCGAACACGCAGCTCGGGCTCTACGGCATCGCGCTCGCGGCCGTGGGCATGCTCGCGGGCACGGCCATCGTGATGACGGTCGACGCGTACGGCCCCGTGGCCGACAACGGCGGCGGCATCGCCGAGATGGCGGGCCTCGGCAAGGAGGTGCGCGCGATCACCGACGAGCTCGACGCCGTGGGCAACACGACGGCGGCCGTGGGCAAGGGCTTCGCGATCGGCTCCGCGGTGCTCACCGTGGTGGCGCTCTTCGCGGCCTTCAACATGGAGGTCAACCACGCGCGCATCCAGGCGGGCGGCGCCGAGATGGTGCTGCGGCTCACCGACGCGAAGGTGCTCATGGGCATCCTCTTCGGGGCCGTGCTGCCGTGCATCGTGGGCGCGGCGACGATGACGGCCGTGGGCCGCGCCGCGGGCGCGATCGTCGAGGAGATCCGCCGTCAGTTCCGCGAGATCCCGGGGCTGCTCGAGGGCAAGCCCGGCGTCGACCCCGAGCCCAAGAAGATCGTCGACATCGCGACGACGGCGGCCATCAAGGAGATGATCTTCCCCGGCGCGGTGGCCGTGCTGGCGCCGCCGCTGGTGGGCTACGTCGCGGGCGCCGAGGTGCTCGCGGGCACGCTCGCGGGCGCGCTCGCCGTGGGCGCGACGCTCTCGCTCGTGATGGCCAACGCCGGCGGCGCCTGGGACAACGCCAAGAAGTACATCGAGAAGGGCGGCCTCGAGGGCCACAAGAAGGGCTCCGAGGCGCACAAGGCCGCCGTCGTGGGCGACACCGTGGGCGACCCCTTCAAGGACACCTCGGGCCCCGGCATCTCGATCCTCATCAAGGTGATGGGCGTCGTCTCGCTGCTCATCGCCCCGCTGATCGCCAACCGCTGAAGCGCTCCATCCCCCGCACCCTCGTGCGGGGGCTCGCTACGGCACCACCAGCCGGATCGCCCTCGTCGCCACCTCGATCTCGACCCGCTCGTACGCGGGGAACTCCTCGCCGTCGATCTGCGCGGCGAGGGGCGCTCCGCCCGCGGGCGGGATGAGCGCCATCACGATGTGGTGGCCGCGGAAGGGCTTCGAGTGCTCGATGCCCACCATGTTGAGGATCTCTTCGGTGAGGGGGTTGCCGTCGAGGTCGACGATGGCCTTCGAGGTCCAGTCTCGCTTGCCGCGGAAGGGCACGATCTCGAAGAGGCCGTCGTCGTGGCGCGACGTGCGGTCGAAGACCCACGCGCCGCCGTAGTACCGGGTGTTCTTCACCACGAGGTCGGTGAGCCCGTCGAGCTCGCGCGCCTCGCCGTCGGCCACCACGCGCGCGCGGAACTTGTCGCGCACCACGTACGACTCGAGGAAGGTCTTCATCAGCGCGCCCGCGTACACGAGCTGGTCGCGGTAGATCTCCTTGAGGGGCCCCAGGCCCTCGACGACGCGGCGGTCGCGGTGGCGCGCGGCGAGGGTGCGCGCGCTCAGGCCCCAGCCCGCGGAGTCGAAGAACGCTGCCGAGGCCGACTGCGAGCCGTCGGCGTTGCGCGTGGCGATGAGCCCCGCGTCGATGCGCGTCTCGTGGCCGCGCGCGATCACGTCGGCGTTGCGCGCGAGGGCGTCTTCGCGGGCCTCGAGGCCGAAGCTGCGGCCCTGGTCGTTGGCCGTGCCCGTGGGGAGCATCGCCATGGCGACCTCCTCGCGGCGCTTGCTGGAGTAGAGCGCCGAGGCCACCTCGCGGAAGGTGCCGTCGCCGCCCATCGAGATCACGCACCGGTAGCCCGTGCGGTCGAGCGCGTCGCGCAGGGCCTCGACGGTGCGCCCGCCGGGCAGGGTCGAGAAGAGGTCGCAGTCGACGCCGCGCGCGCGCAGCAGGTCGATGGCCGTCTGGATGCGCTGCGCGTTGCGGCCGCTCTGGGCCGTGGGGTTGCCGACGAGGAGGTGCGTTGCCACGCGGCGAATGTAGCACCCGGTCACGCCCGCGGACGGATGCCGTGCCCCCGGAGCCGCGCGTGCGCGCCGGTGAACGACGCGCCGAGGAAGAACACCTGCGCGGAGTAGTTCACCCAGAGCAGGAGCATCACGAGCGACGAGGCGGCGCCGAAGAAGCTCTCGGTGGCCTTGTGCCCGACGTAGAGGCCCACGAGCGCCGCGCCCGCGGAGAAGAGCGCCGCGGTGACCAGGCCCCCGAGGGCGGCGTCGCGCGCCGACACCGACGCCTCGGGCAGCACCTTGAAGATGGCCGTGAAGAGCAGCACCGTGAGCAGGAACGAGAACCCGCCGCTCATGGCCCGCAGCGTCGCGTGGTGGGCGCCGAGCAGGTGGTGGGCGTAGGCGGCGAAGGCGTTCCAGAGCACGAGGGCCACGAGGATCAGGCCCACCACGCCCACGAGCGAGACGGCGAGCGCGCGCCGCCGGAGCTGCGAGAGCACCTTGTGGTGAAAGCGCTCGGGCGAGTGCATGGGCACCTCCCACAGGAGGTGCAGCGCGCGCTGGAGCACGGCGAACAGGCGCGACGCGGCGTACGCCAGGAGCAGGAGCTCGACCGACCAGTGGCCCCGCGACGTCGCCTCCGAGGCCGCGCCGAGGAGGGCGCCCACGGTCATCGCGCCGCCGCGGCCGATCCAGCGCCCGAGGTTCTGCAAGAGGGCGAAGCGCGCGGCGTCTTCGCTGGTGGCGAGGCCCGCGATGCGGATCGCGAGCATGAACACCGGCACCACCGACAGGAGCGCGTAGAACGCCACCGCGCCGCTGAGCAGCCGCGCCCCGCCCTGCGACCACGTGCGCAGCGACTCGCGGAGCACCTCGCGCAGCGTGGAGGGCGGCTCGCTCACGGCACCGATCCATAGCCCATTACGGGCTCCCGTGGGGAGCTCTCGGGTTGCCGCGCGCGGCGCTTCGGGCCGACAATCGCCGCCGCCATGCGCCCCGCGCCCCTCTGCCTCGCGATCTCGCTCCTCGCCGCGTGCACCGACTCGAGCGCTCCGACCGCCGCCGTCGACTCGGCCGACGCGGCGCCCGACGCGCCCGCCCCTCCCCCGTGGCCCCACGAGCTGCCCGAGGCACGCGTGATGGGCGACCCCCGCGGGCTCACCACGGCGCGCGTGATCGTGCACTCGCACTCGGTCCACTCGCACGACGCGTGCGACGGGCACCCGTACGTCGACGGCGGGGTCAACGAGCCGTGCCTCCAGAGCTTTCGCCGCGCGATGTGCCGCGACCGCATCGACGTGGTCTTTCTCACCGAGCACGCGGGGCTCATGGCCGAGGGGTCGTTCGAGCGCGTGATGCAGCTCCGCGCGGGCGACGAGCCCGTGATGGAGGGCGGCGCGCTCGTGGGCTACCGCACGCGCTGCGACGACGGGCACGTGACCCTGTGGCTGCCGGGCGCCGAGAACGAGCTCATGCCCCTCGCCCTGCGCCGCCACCCCGACCCGGTGAACGGGCGGCTCTCGGACGCCTACCACGCCGACGGCGCCGCGGGCGCGCGGGGCTTTCGCGAGGCCGGCGCGCTCGTGGCCGTGGCCCACGTCGAGCAGCGCACCGTCGACGAGCTCCGCGCGATCGGGCCCGACCTCGTCGAGGTCTACAACGTCCACGCGAACCTCGACCCGCGCCTCGCGACGCAGGCCAACCCCGAGGCCAACAGCGGCCAGGGCCTCGCCGACATCCTGCGCTTTCAGGGCCGTGAGAACGCGCTCGAGCCCGACCTGGCCTTCCTGGCCTTCTTCGCCGAGAACACCAGCGACCTCGGCAAGTGGGCGCAGCTCTGGTCCGACGGGCGGCGCGTGCCCGGCGTGGCCGCGAGCGACGCGCACGAGAACGTCTTCGTGGGCCTGATGCGCGACGGCGAGCGCGGCGACAGCTACCGTCGCATCTTCCGCTTCTTCTCGAACGAGGTGCTCGTGCGGGGAGCCCTCACGCGCGAGAGCGTCGTCGAGGCGCTCTCCGAGGGCCGCGCGTACGTGGCCTTCGAAGCGCTCGGCACGCCGTCGGGTTTCTCGTGCCACGCGCACACGCGTGACGGGGCCGACCACGAGATGGGCTCCGCGGTGCGCCTCGCCGACGGGCCCGAGCTCGTGCTCCGCGCGCCCTCGCTGCACGCTGCCCCGATGGGCGTCGCCGCGCCGCGCGTCGAGATGCGCGTGTACCGCGCCGACGGCGCCCGCTGGGTGATGGCGCAGCGCTGGGAGAACCCTGCTTCCATGGGCGAGCTGCGCTGGACGCCCCCTTCGGCGGGCGTGTACCGCGTCGAGGTGCGCATGGTGCCCGACCACGCGGCGGCCTATCTGCCGGGCATGGAGCGCCTCGTGCGCGACGTGCCGTGGGTCTACGGCAACCCGATCCGGGTGGAGTGACGGCTCACGGCCGCGCGTACTCGTCGGGCGTGAGGGCGTGCAGGAAGGCCACGAGCGCGGCGACCTCGCCGGGCCGCGGCTGGAACGGGATGAGGTCGCGGTCGCTCACGCCCTGAGCGCGCGGGTCGTTCGGCGCGAGGCCCCCCGCGGCGTCGTGCGCGATGACCTCTTCGAGCGTGGCGAGCGTGCCCGCGTGGCCGTAGGGCGCGGTGAGCGCCACGCCTCGGAGCGTCGGCGTGCGGAACTGCCCGACGTTCGCCGCGCTCGGCGAGTCGGGCGCGGGGAACGCCGCGGGGTCGTCGCTGTAGTCGGTGTGCGCCCCGAGGGGGTTGCGCGCGGCGGTCTCGAGGCCCTCGGCGCGCCCGCGGTCGGGCCCCGCGGTCGCGTCGTCGGGCACGCGCAGCGAGTGGAACAGGTCGTCGCTGAAGAGCGGCCCCTCGTGGCAGTTGATGCAGCTCAGGGTGATGAAGAGCTTGAGCCCGTCGCGCTGCTGCGGGGTCATCGCCTCGAGGTCGCCGGCCATGTAGCGGTCGAAGGCCGAGGGGCCGACCGTGAGGGTGCGCTCGTAGGCCTCGAGGGCCTTGCCGACGTTCGCCACGACGCGCAGCACGGCGCGCTGGTCGTCGGGGCGCATCCCCTCCCACGCGACGTCGCCGGCGCGGCCGGCCGCGGGGAAGCGCGCGGCGTCGTCGAGCGGGGGCAGCGCGCCGAAGACGTCTTCGTACTGCGCGCGGTACGCGGTCGCGACGCGGTGGGCGATCTCGAGGCGCGAGGAGTCGTGCTCGCGCGGGTTCTCCATCGCGAGGATGGGCTGCGCCCAGAGGGTGTCGGCGCCGCCGTCCCAGAGCTTCCACCGGCCCCAGTCGGCGTAGAGGATCGTCGGCGTGTTGCGCCGCCCGCGCTGCGGAGGGTCTTGCGCGACGGCGACCGCGCGGCCGTCGGTGAAGAGCCGCTCGCGCTGGTGGCACGTCGAGCAGGCCACCTGCCCGCCGCGAGAGAAGCCCCGGTCGTCGAAGATCGCGCGCCCGAGCGCGGCGGCGCGCGCGTCGTCGGCGTAGCGGTTCGAGGAGTTCGCCGGCGCGCGAGGCACGGGCGACATGTGCGAGAGGATCTCCCACTGACGCGGGGTGAAGCGGTCGTCGATGAGGCCCGACGCGGCGTCGGTCGCGTCGGCGCGCGAGGCGTCGGCGGGCGCGATGTCGGGGGGCGAGGCGTCGACGGGCGCGGGCGACGGCGTCGAGCCGCAGGCCGAGAGGGTCACGACGAGAAGGGTGAGGCACGACGAGGAAGCGATGCGCATGGTGGGTGTCCGCTGCGACGAGGCGCGCGGATCATTCCACGATGGCGATGAATTGAAAGGGCGGGAGCGGGGAGGCGGTGAGGCGGGGAGGCGGAGCGGGTTCAGCGATCGACGCCCTTGAGGATCGTCTCGACCTCGCGGAAGATCGAGTCGTAGGTGTCGCCCTTGCCGACGTTGCGGATGCGCATCGAGAGGGTGCTGCCCTTCTCGTCGTAGCTCAGGTCGGCGTCGAGGCCCGGCCCGCGGAGGAGGCCGTTGTCGCTGCTGGGCGGCGCCCAGCCCTTGCTCCGCACGTGCTTGCGGAACTCGGCGTACTCGGCGGCGTTGACGTCGGTGAAGGTCTTCTGGTTTGACGGCATGGGGACTCCCTCCAGAGGCGTTTCTGCGGTGCGGTCGTGGCCGCGCGATCTTCGTGGTCGCGCGTCGCGCCCGACACCCTTCGCGATGTGCGCGGGAGTATACGCAGCACTCCGAGGCGTTGTCACACCCCTTCCTGCACTTCACCGCGAGGGCTCGCGGGGCGGCGTCGGGGCGCGGGTCAGTTGCCCGTCATCGCGACCTCGCCGGGCGCGCACACGCCCGCGACGACCGCGCGCACCTGGTCGATGAACTCGGCGTCGACCTGGCGCTCCTCGAGCGAGGTCACCAGCGTGAGCTTGCCGTCGTCGCAGACGAGGCCCGAGCCCGCGATGCCCAGCATCGCCTCGCGCACGCCCACGTCGAGCGTCGCGAGCGCGGCGCCCTCGTCGTCGGTGTGCACGGTGAAGATCTGGTCGAACTCGTCGTGGCCCGTCGCCACGCGGCGCGGCAGCCGCGGCGCCCACGCGGGCAGGTCGCCCGAGGGCCACACGACCATGCGCGGAGGGGGGTCGCGCTGGATGCGCGCCTGCACGCCCACCGAGCCGCTCCACGCGCGCCCCGGCGACGAGGTGCTGAGCGTGTAGCGCTGGTTGCGCACGGTGCCGTGCAGAAAGCGCTCGCCGCGCTCGTTCACCTCGAGGCGAAGGTCCTGGCGCGCGAGGGCGAGGGACTCCCAGAGCGCGAGGATGTGGCCGTCGAGGGCCTTGCGGTCGCGGCGCTCGAGCGCGCGGATCACCAGCGCCGCCGCGACGGCGAACGCGGCGAGCACGCCCAGGACGAGGAAGATGCTGTTCGGGTCCACGGTGCGACTGGATACCACGGTTCGCGAGGGTGTGTCGTCGCCGCGGTATTGACCGCGCGGCGCACGCGGTTCGACAATCGCCGCCAGCCATGCCCGAACGACTCGCGGTCGAATACGCAGCGCTCACCGACGTGGGCCGCAAGCGCTCCCACAACGAGGACGCCTACCGGCTCATGCCCGAGGACCAGCTCTTTCTCGTGGCCGACGGCATGGGCGGGCACAACGCCGGCGAGGTGGCGAGCGCGATGGCGGTCGACATCGTGGGGCAGTTCTTTCGCGACGCGCGCAAAGACCCGCCCGTCACCTGGCCCTTCAAGCAGAACCGCGACGAGATCTACGACGCCGAGACCCTCTCGATCGCCGTGCAGTACGCCAACCTGCGCATCTTCGAATCGGCGCGCGAGAACGCCGACCGCCGGGGCATGGGCACGACCTTCGTGGGCGCGCTCGTGCGCGGCTCGGCGGCGTGGGTGGCCCACGTGGGCGACTCGCGCGGCTACGTGGTGCGCAACACCGGGCCCATCGAGCCGCTCACCACCGACCACTCGCTCCTCGAGGAGTACCGCCGCACGCGGCCCGACCTCACCGAGGAGCAGGTGCGGCGCTTCCCGTACAAGAACGTGATCACGCGCGCGCTCGGCATGAAGACCGACGTCTGCGTCGAGATGCACCGCCACGAGATGCACGACGGCGACGTGATCGTGCTCTGCTGCGACGGCCTGACGGGCATGGTGCCCGACGAGCGCATCGCGCGGATCATCCGATCGACCCCGGTGCTCAACGACGCGTGCCGCGCGCTCGTGCAGGCCGCCAACGACGCGGGCGGCGTCGACAACATCACCGTCATCCTCGCGCGCACCGTCACGAAGTAGCGCCCGGCAGCACGGCCGTGAAGGTCGAGCCCTCGCCCGGCGCGCTCTCGACGCGCAGCTCGCCGCCGTGGGCGCGCACGATCTTTCGCGCGATGGCGAGCCCCAGGCCCGTGCCGTCGGGGCGCGTGGTGAAGAAGGGCTCGAAGATCCGCTCGAGCTGGTCGGGGTCGATGCCCCGGCCGCGGTCGCGCACCGCGAGGAACACGCCGCCGCCCGCCGCGCCCGCCCGCACCTCGACCTCGGCGCCGCGCGGCGAGGCGTCGGCCGCGTTGTCGATGAGGTTCACCAGGGCCTTGCGCACGTGGCGCTCGTCCATGGGCGCGACGGCGGCCTCGCCCGGCGCGAGGGTCACGGCCACGCCGCGCTCGGCGTACACGGGCGCGAGCGCGCGCACCACGTCGGCCGCGAGCTCGCGCGCGTCGACGGGCTCGACCGCGAGCGAGACGGGGCGCGCGTACTCGAGGATCTCGCCCACCGAGCGCTCGAGCCGGTCGATCTCGGTGAGGGTGATGTCGAGGTACTCGCGGTCGCCCTCGGGGAGCTCGGCGCGCGACCGGAGGATCTGCACGTTCATCTGGATCGACGTGAGGGGCGTGCGGATGTCGTGGGCGACGGCGGCGGCGAAGGCGCCGAGGGCCGCGAGGCGGCGCGACTCCTCGAGCTCGCGCGAGAGGCCCGCGATCTCGCGGCTGGCCTGCGCGGCCTCGGCGAAGAGGGCGTAGTTCTCGAACTTGAGCGCGAGGTGGTCGGCCACGGCGGCGCACACGAGCGCCTCGGCGCGCGAGCAGCGCTGCGCGCTCGACACGGCGAAGAAGCCGTAGAGGGCCTCGTTGCGCTGCACGGGCACGACGAGCTGCGCGTCGAGGCGGCACATCGCGTCGAGCAGGCCCTGCGGCAGCTCGGGCGCGTGCGCGGGCGAGTAGAACGCGCGCGGGTGCTGCCGGGCGAGGGCCACGAGCTCGGCGGGCGCCTCGGCGCGCTCGCCCGGCGGCAGCGCGCCCGCGCGGAGGAAGCGCACCTCGCACGCCGTGGCCTCGCAGAGCGCCGCGGCGGCCATCGCGAGCACGGCGTCGGGGTCGACCAGGCGCGCGGTGACCGCGAGGGTCTTCTCGACGACGGTGCGCGACGCGACGCCGCCCGCGACGGTGCTCCCGACGCCCTGGAGCATGTGGTCGAGCGCGCCGAGGAGCGCGCGCATGAGCACGCCCGGCACGCCCGCGACCACCACGGCGGCGAGCGCGGGCGAGGCGCGCGACGAGAGCCACGCGTGCAGGGGCTCGGCGGCCAGGCCCACGTACGCCGCGAGGGTGCCCGAGGCGGCCACCGCGAGCACGACCTCGGTCATGAGCACGCGGATCTCGAAGAGGTGGTAGCGCAGCACCGCGACGCCCGTGCCGCCCACCACGAGCAGGGCCATGCCGAGCGACTGCGCGAGGAAGACCCACGTGGGCATGCGGTCGGGGAAGACCGAGCGGAACGCGGCGAAGAACGCGATCGAGAGCGCCCACGGCGCCACGAGGCTCGCCTGCACGAGCGTCACGGCCGCGCTCGGGCGCCGCTCGCCCGGCGCGATCGACGCGCGGCAGTTGCGGTGCAGAAAGACCAGCGCGAGCACGAAGTACGAGGGCATGAGCCCGAGCAGCAGCACGAAGGGCCCCGCCACGGGCGCGAGCGCGCGGTGCTGCGAGGCGACGGTGGCCGCGACGGTCACGGCGTTGAGCGGCCAGCGCAGGCGCGCGGGCGCCTCGCGGTTGAGCGGGAAGCTGTACGCGAAGAGCACGAGGAAGTGCACCGACGCGAGCCCCGTGGCGGCGCTCGCGAGCGCGAGGCCCGGGTGCGACATCTCGACGCCCGCGAGCACGCCCACCGCGAGCAGGAGCGCGCGCGCCGACGCGGCGAACGCGGCGGCGGCGAGGTAGCGCGTGTCGGCGCGCGGGCCCGTGTCGCGGCGGATGCGGTGCACCAGCATCGCGAGCATCGCCGCGGTGAAGAGGGCCAGGGTGACGAGGTAGCGCTCCACGGGCGTCAGTGCCCCCGCGCGGGCAGCGGGGGGGCCGCGGGCCGCTCGATGCGGTACTCCTTGATCTTGCGGTCGAGCGTCTGGCGCGTGATGCCCAGGATCGCGCAGCTCCGGCGCTTGTTCCACCCCGCGGCGGCGAGCACGGCCGCGATGTGCCGCTGCTCGACCTCGCGCAGCGAGAGGAACACCGCGGCGCCCGCGTCGCCCTCGTGCGGGGCGTCGTCGGCCTCGGGCGCCGGTGCCTCGTCGGCCTCGTCGTCGACCTCGAGCCCGAGGGCGCCGGCCTCGAGCACCTCGCCCTTGGTGTGCACCACGGCGCGCGTGAGGGCGTTCTCGAGCTCGCGCACGTTGCCGGGCCACGGGTAGCGCGCGATCAGGTCGAGCGCGTCGCGCGCCACGTACCGGATGCGCTTGTGCTGGTCGCGGGTGATCTTCGCGAGCAGGTGCTCGACGAGCGCGGGCAGGTCGTCGACGCGCTCGCGCAGGGGCGGCATGTGGATCTCGACCACGCGCAGGCGGTAGTAGAGGTCCTCGCGGAAGGCCCCGTCGCGCACCATCTGGGGGATCGAGCGGTTGGTGGCCGTGATGATCCGCGCGCGCAAGGGCAGCGGGCGGGCGTCGCCGACGCGCTCGAAGGTGCGCTCCTGCACCACGCGCAGGAGCTTGGCCTGCAGGTCGAGGGGCAGCTCGCCGATCTCGTCGAGAAAGAGCGTGCCCGCGCCCGCGAGCTGAAAGCGCCCGGCCTTGTCGGCCACGGCGCCCGTGAAGGCCCCGCGCACGTGGCCGAAGAGCTCGCTCTCGAGCAGGTCGCGCGCGAAGGCCGTGCAGTTGACCGCCACGAAGGGCTGGTCGCGCGACGCGCTGGCGTAGTGCACGGCGCGGGCGACGAGCTCCTTGCCCGTGCCCGACTCGCCCGTGACGAGCACCGTGGCGCTCGAGGTCGACACGCGGCCGATGGCCTTGAACACGTCGCGCATCGCGGCCGTGCGCCCGACGATGTTGTCGACCTGGTAGTCCCGGGACATCGTCTCGACGAGGCTGTCGAGCCGCCGCGCGAGCTCGCCCGACTCGAGCGCGCGGCGCACCGAGATCTTCAGGCGCTCGATGTCGAGGGGCTTGACGAGGTAGTCCCACGCGCCGCGCTGCGTGGCCGTGACCGTCGAGCGCATGTCGTCGCGGGCGGTGACCACGAGCACCGGGGGCGCCCCCTCGCGGCCCTGCAACCGCCCGAGCACCTCGAGGCCGTCGAGGCCCGGCAGGCCCAGGTCGAGGAGCACCAGGTCGACGCCCCCCTGCTCGATGGCCGCGAGGCCCGCGACGCCGTCCTCGGCGGTCGACACCGCGTACCCGAGGTCTCCGAGGAACTTCTCGAGCGAGCGCCGGATCGACCGGTCGTCGTCGACCACGAGGATGTGCGATCGGGGGGCGATGGAGCTCATCGAAGGGATCGGCGGGCCGTACTCTACCGCCGGGCGGGAGCCCGACGTCGCCGTCGCCCGGTAGGAAGCACCCAACGGCTCGCCCGTTTCACGCGAACCGTTCTTGCGGCTTCGACCGGGCGCCGCATTTCACGCACGCGGGGCGCTGGCCGCGCGGCGGGTGCGTCTTACGTAACGGCTTCGTGAACCGCCACGCGCTTCAAGGGGCCGTCGGTCTGGTCTGCACGCTCGCCGCCTGCGGCGACGACTCGCCCCCCGCGCCGCGCGACGCGCTCGCGCCGGGCGACGACGCGGCCGACGCCTCCGAGGTCGCCCCCGTCGACGAGGGCGACGCCCCCGACGACGCCCCCGACGACGCCCCCGACGGCGACCCCCTGCACGTCGACCCCGACGCCGACCTCGACGTCGCGCCCGTCGACGACCTCGCGGAGGCCGCCGCGGGCTGCGCCTCCGACGACGACTGCGCCGGGGCCGGGCGCTGCGACCCCGCCACGCGCGCCTGCGTCGAGTGCGTGACCGACGACCACTGC
>JBDHVF010000085.1:0-15844 GCA_039809605.1 Polyangiales bacterium
CTGCGGAAAGGTCGCCGCCCAGAGCACGCGCGCCCGCTCGCTCGCGAAGGGCACGAGGGCCGCGCCGAGCGCGTGCAGCGTCGCGAAGCGCGCCGCCGGGTCGCGCGACATCGCGCGCAGCACCGCGGCCTCGAGCGCCGGGTCGAGGTCGGGGCGCAGCGCGCGCGGCGGGGTGAAGGCGCCCTCGCACACGCGCTTGAGCGTCGCGAACATGCCGCTCGCCTCGAACGCGACGCGCCCCGTGAGGCACTCGTAGAGGATCACCCCGAGCGAGTACTGGTCGCTCAGGGCGTCGGCGCGGTGCGCGCAGTCGACCTGCTCGGGGGCCATGTACGAGGGCGTGCCGAGCACGTCGGCGGCGCCCGTGAGCTGCGCGGCGTCGCCCTCGACGAGCACGCGCGAGATGCCGAAGTCGAGCACCTTGGGGTGAACCGTTCCGTGCGCCGCGCGGCAGAGGAAGAGGTTGTCGGGCTTGAGGTCCCTGTGCACCACGCCCGCCCGGTGCGCGGCGTCGACCGCGGCGAGCACGGGCAGCATCACGTCGACCGCGCGCGCAACGGGGAGCGCACCCTCGCGCGCCACGAGCTCGGCGAGGCTCTCGCCCTCGAGGTACTCCATCACGAGGTAGGGCACCTCGCCGTCGACGCCCACGTCGGTCACGTCGACCACGTGCGGGTGACGGATGCGCGCCGCGGCCTCGCCCTCGCGCAGGAACCGCTGCCGCACGTCGGCCGACTGCGCGAAGCACGGGTGCAGCACCTTGACCACCACGGGCTTGCCCAGGCCCGTGTGCGTGGCGAGGTAGACCGCGCCCATGCCCCCGGCGCCGAGGTGTCGTTCGATCTTGTAGCGACCCAGCGACCGACCCGGTCGCAGGGGATCTTCGGGCGCGTCGCTCATGGGCCTCTCGACGGCCTCATCGGCGGATCGCCTCGAAAGGATGAACCCCCTCGAAGCATCTTGGAAACAAGGGATCTGTGAGGAGGATCACTCCTCGATGTGAGGCCAGACGCACTCGCCCGCGTCGCTCGACGCGACGGCGAGGCCCTCGTCGTCGAAGCGCAGCGCGTGGGAGCGCCGCGAGAGCGCGGCGAGGATCTCTCTCCGCGCGCTCCCGCCAGCGGGCGCCGGGCGGCCGTCGTCGAGGAGCACGGGCCGCGCGCGCAGCGAGCGCTCGCGGCCGTCGAAGCGCGCTTCGAAGAAGGCCGAGCGCGCGGTGTCAGCCCGCGCCATGGGGAACGCGAAGTTGCCCGTGGAGTAGAGCACCCACGCGCCGTGCAATCGCTCGACGCCCTGGAGCACGTGGGGGTGGCTGCCGACCACGAGCGACGCGCCCGCGCGCGCCCACCGCGACGCGAGCGCGCGCTGCCAGCGGTCGGGGCAGGGCGCGAGCTCGGTGCCCCAGTGCACCATCACCACGACGAGGTCGCCCGCGCGCCTCGCGTCGCCCACGGCCTCGACGGTCTCGTCCTCCCAGAGCCTCCACGCCGACGCGATGCCCGGCCGCGCGCGCCGCGCGACCCACGGGTACTCGCAGTTCATGCGGTAGAAGCCGAAGACCGCCACGCGCCGGCCCTCGATCACCGCGCGCACTGGCCGGTAGGCCGCGGCGTGGTCGTGGCCCGCGCCCGCGCAGAGAACGCCTCCGTCGACGACGAGCTCCATGGTGCGCGTGAGCCCCTCGACGCCGTGGTCGAGCGCGTGGTTGTTGGCGAGCGACACGCCGTCGACGCCCGCCTCGCGCAGGAGCGCCACCGTCTCGGGGGGCGATCGGAAGACGAACTCCTTCACGGCCGCGTCGCCGACGCCGGGCTCCGAGACGACGGTCTCGAGGTTGACCCAGGTGTGCGACACGGTCGAGAGCCACGGCGCCACGGCCTCGAAGGGGCGCCGCGCGTGGAGGCCCTCGGTGAGCGCGACGTCGCCCGCGAAGCCGAGGACCAGCGGCGGCAGCGGTACGTCGACGAGCGCGCCCGCGTCGCGCGCGGCGATGCGGGCGGGGACGTCGCGCGCCGACGCGTCGCGCGAGGGCCTCGGCGGCGCGCAGGCGAGCAGCGCGCACGCGGCGAGGAGCGGTGACCAGACACGTCGCACGGGTCGCGACTCGTAGTACGGGTGAGGCGAGGCCCACAAGGGACCAACGCCGGGCGGCGCGGAGTTGACGAGCCCGTCAAGTTCGTCAAGTATGGGCTCCAGGCCATGACGAAGACCTCCAGCGCGCGCATTCGAGAGGCGCTCGAGCCTCTGCACGGCGACCGCCGCACCGACTTCGTGGTCGGGCAGGTCGAGCGCCTCGTGCGGCTCGCGTCGGGCATCGATGAGGAGAAGCTCGAGAGGCTGTTGAAGAAGAAGGGCGAGCTCGGCGCGCTGATCGAGCTGCTGGCCGCCGAGAACGCGCGGGACTATCACCGCGGGCACGACGCGCTCGCCGCGGCGAGGGCCCGCGGCCTGGCGGTGCAGCGCGAGGCGCTCGACGCCGAGGGGGGCGCGCTCGGCGCCCAGGAGGTCGCGGACCTGCTCGGCATCTCGCGTCAGGCCGTCGATCAGCGGCGCGCGTCGGGCAAGCTCCTCGCGGTCGACCTGGGCCTTCGCAAGAACCTCTACCCCCGCTGGCAGTTCACCGAGGGCGGCATCCTCCCGGGGCTCGAAGAGGTGCTCGCGGCGCTCTCCGAGCACGAGACGTCGTCGTGGATGTGCCTGCGGTTCTTTCTCGCGAAGAACTACCGGCTCGACGAGCGCCGCCCGCTCGACGTGCTCCGCCGCGGAGAGGTCGCCGAGGTCGTCGAGGCCGCGCGCGCCTACGGCGAGCAGGGCGGCGCGTAGCAAAGTGCAAAAATCGAAGGTTTGGATATCGGTGTAAAGTGGCGTTCCTGAATGTTACTCACCTTTCATGGGACGCATCACACCGCCCGACCTGACGGGCAGGAAGCCGCTCATCCGTGTCTTCCGAGGCCCCTGGTACCGCATCTACGAACTGAAGTACCGGAGCGCGATCCACTTCGGCAAGGCGGCTCGCAACCGCTTCGACGCGCCCGCGGGCGAGTACGGCGTTCTCTACGCGGCGCGTGACATCGAGGGGGCCTTCGTCGAGACCCTGATGCACGACACGGGCGTCGCGCTCGTCTCCGAGAGCGACCTCCGGGCGCGCGGCCTCGTCGAGGTCACGTTCGCGCGACCGCTGCGGCTCGTCGACCTGCGCGCCGAGGGGCTCGCGCGCCTCGGCGTCGATGCGAGCCTCACGTGCGGGCCGCAGCGGTACTACGCGACGAGCCGTCGGTGGTCGAAGGCGCTGCGCGATCACCCGCGCGCGCCCGACGGGATCGCGTACCGATCTCGCCACGACCCGGCGCGCACCTGCGTGGCGCTCTTCGACCACGTCGAGCCCGAACTGCGATGCACCAGGCTGGGCCGGTCGCTCATGGACCCCGTCCACGAGCCGAAGCTCGCGTCGATCCTGGCGACCTACGGCGTCGGCCTCGTGACGTGAAGAGCTGTGGGGGAGGGGAGCCGCTATCGCGCGGCTTCGAAGAGCCCGGCCGCGCCCATGCCGCCGCCGATGCACATGGTGACGATGCCGTAGCGCCCGTTGCGGCGCTTGAGCTCGTGGAGGATGGTCGCCGTGAGCTTGGCGCCGGTGCACCCGAGGGGGTGGCCGAGCGCGATGGCGCCGCCGTTGACGTTGAGCTTCTCGTCGGGGATGCCGAGCTCGCGCTGGCAGTAGACCGACTGCGCGGCGAAGGCCTCGTTCATCTCGACGAGGTCGATGTCGGCGAGCGAGAGGCCCGTCTTCGCCAGGAGCTTGCGCACCGCGGGCACGGGACCGATGCCCATGATCTCGGGCGGCACGCCTGCGACCTGGAACGCGCGGAAGTACCCCAGAGGCTTCACGCCGAGCGCGTCGGCCTTGGCCTTCGACATCACGAGCGCGGCGGCGGCGCCGTCGGTGAGCGGCGAGCTGTTGCCCGCGGTGACGGTGCCCGTGGCCGAGAACACGGGCTTGAGCGCCGCGAGCTTCTCGGCCGTGGTGTCGGCGCGCACGAACTCGTCGCGCGCGAACTCCACGTCGTCGCGCACCGCCTTGCCGTCGCGCGTGGCGTAGCGCGCGGCCCTGACCTTCGCGATCTCGTCGTCGAAGCGCCCCTCGGCCTGCGCGCGCGCGGCCTTCTGGTGGCTGCGGGCGGCGAACTCGTCTTGCATCGCGCGGGTGATGCCGAAGCGCGACGCGACGATCTCGGCGGTGATCCCCATGGGGGTGTAGGCCGTGGGGAAGCGGTCCATGACCTCGGCGCTGACCGAGAGCTTGTTGCCGGTCATGGGCACCATGGTCATGGACTCGACGCCGCCCGCGACGGCGACGTCGATGCTGCCGAAGGCGACGCGCTCGGCGGCCTGCGCGATGGCCTGGAGGCCGCTCGAGCAGAAGCGGTTGACGGTGAGCGCGGGGGTCTCGACGGGCAGACCCCCGAGCAGGCCCACCACGCGGGCGATGTTGAGGCCCTGCTCGCCCTCGGGCATGGCGCACCCGAGCACGAGGTCCTCGACCTGCGCGGGGTCGAGCTGGGGAACGCGCGCGAGCAGGTCGCGCACGACCGCGCCCGCGAGGTCGTCGGGGCGGGTCTGCGCGAGGGCGCCCTTGTGGGCGCGCCCCACGGCGCTGCGAACGGCGGCTGCGATGACGACGTCGGCCATGGCGGGTGTCTCCTAGTTCCGCAGGGGCTTGTTGTTGAGGAGGAAGTACTGCATGCGCTCCTGCGTCTTCGGCTCGCCGCAGAGCGAGAGGAAGGCCTCGGCCTCGAGCTCGAGGAGCTTCTCCTCGGTGACGGGCGCCACCGCGCCGTCGATGCCGCCGCAGAGCACCCGCGCGAGCTGCGTCGCCACGACGCCGTCGTGCGCCGTCGCCTGGCCGCCCTGCTGGAGCGAGAGCACCATCATCTTGAGCGTCGCGATGCCGCTCTCGCCGGGGAGCTTGTAGGCCCGCGGCGCGGGCGGGTGCCAGCCCGACCTCGCGAGCCCCAGCGCCTTCGCGCGCGCGTCGTGGAGCAGCCGCGCCCGGTCGAAGGTCACGCCGTCCGAGCGGCGGAAGAAGCCGAGCTCCTTCGCCTCGTCGGCGCTGGTGGCGACCTTGGCGAGCGCGATGTTCTTGAACACCTGCGTGACGAGCGCGTAGGGGTCGACCGACGCGCCCTCGGGCACGCCTTCGAAGGCCCTCCAGAGGAGGTTGAGCGTGCCGCCGCCGCCGGGGATGAGCCCCATGCCGGCCTCGACGAGGCCCGAGTAGGTCTCCGCCGCGGCCTGCACGGCGCCCGCGCCGAGGCACATCTCGAGGCCGCCGCCGAGCGCCATGCCGAAGGGCGCGGCCACCACGGGCACGCGCGCGTACTTCATGCGCTGGTTGGCCCTCTGAAACGCGCGGCACAGGTTGCCGATGGACTCGAAGTCGCCCGACGCCGCGGCCATCGCCACGAGCGCGAGGTTGGCGCCCACGGAGAAGTTCTCGCCCTCGTTGTAGAGCACCAGGGCCTTGAAGCGAGACTCGGCGACCTCGACCGCGCGGTCGAGGGCCTCGATCACGTTCGGGTCGACCGAGTTCATCTTGGTGCGCAGCGTGAGGGCGACGACGTCCTCGCCCACGTACCAGAGCTCGGCGCCCTCGTTCGCGAACACGGGCTCGCGCGGCGTGAGCTCGGGGTGCCTGCGGGTCTTGATCCCGCGCACCTCGCGGTAGGGCCGCGCGCGCTTGTCGGTCTTGCGCGCGACGTACTCGCCCTTCGCCAGGTCGTACACCTCGCGGCCCTTGTAGAACGACGCGACGCCCTTCTCGCGCATGGCGATCACCGACGCGGGCAGCGCCACGCGGTCGGCCACCATGCGGTCGACGGTGGCCGCGAAGCCGAGCGCGTCCCACGTCTCGAAGGGACCGAGCTCCCAGTTGTAGCCCCAGCGCATGGCGTTATCGATGGCCGCCACGTCGTCGGTGATCTCGCCCACGCGGCGCGCCGCGTACGCGAGGCCGCGCGAGAGCACCTTCCACGCGAAGGCCCCCGCGGGCCCGGGGTCGGCCACGAGCCTGCGCAGCCGCTCGCCCGCGTCGTCGACGTCGCGCAGAGACTTCACGGCCTTCGCGATCTCGGGGCTCGCGCGCTTCTCGCGGTACTCGCCCGTCGCGGGGTCGAGCGTGAGCACGCCCGCGTCGGTCTTCTTGTAGAACCCGCCCCTCGTCTTGTCGCCGAGGAGCTTCTTCTCGACCATCAGCCGGATGTAGTCGGGCACCTTGAAGGTGTCGCGGTCCTCGTCATCGGCGAGCGAGCGGTAGCAGTTGTCGGCCACGTGCACGAACGTGTCGATGCCCACCATGTCGGCCGTGCGGAACGCCGCGCTCTTGGGCCGGCCCATGGGCGTGCCCACGATGGCGTCGACGTCCTCGGGGCTGAGGCCGTCGGCGAGCATCTGGTGGATGGCCGCCATCATCGCGTAGGCGCCCACGCGGTTGCCGATGAAGTTGGTGGTGTCTTTGGCGACGACCACGCCCTTGCCCAGCACCTCGGACGCGAAGCGCTTCACGCGCTCGAAGCTCTCGGGCGAGGTGTCGGCGCCGGGCACGAGCTCGAGGAGCTTCATGTACCGCGGCGGGTTGAAGAAGTGGATCACCATGAAGCGCTCGCGGAACGACCTCGAGCGGCCCTCGACCATCGCCGCGATGCGCAGGCCCGAGGTGTTCGACGCCACGAGCGTGCGCTCGGTGGTGAGCCGGTCGAGCTTCTCGAAGAGGGCGCGCTTGATCTCGATGTTCTCGACCACGGCCTCGATGACGAGGTCGCAGGTCGAGACCTTCGCGAGGTCGTCGTCGAAGTTGCCCACCGAGACGAGCGCCGCCCGCGACGGGTGAAAGAACGCGGCGGGGCGCGCCTTGAGCGCCTTCTCGAGACCGCCCGCGGAGAAGCGGTTGCGCGCCGCGGGGTCGCGCCGCTCGGCGTCGCTCAGGTTCGGCGGCACGATGTCGAGCAGCACGACCTCGACGCCCGCGTTGGCCAGGTGCGCCGCGATGCCGGCGCCCATCACGCCGGCGCCGAGCACGGCCACCTTTCGAATGGGTTGGTTCATTGGAGCGCTCTCTCCTTCTCGTCACGAAACGCCGCGTCGCGATGCGCGCGGGTCCCGAGGGGGGCGCTGGTATATCCCACGGTCGCCCGCGAAGCCACGCCGTGAATTCTGCGCGTCGCAGGCGTGTCGCAACGTTCCAGTGCGGGCGGTGCGTGTTGCTGTCCGCGCACGAGTTGGGATAGAAAGTCGCGCCGAACCTTCGAGGTGCAAAAGATGACGTCGACCATCGCGTTACGGGTTGGGACGCTGGCGATCTCCCTCACCGCCTGCGTGGGCGGCGAGGGCATCGAGCAGAACGAGATGAGCGCCGCGACGAGGCCATGCCCCGAGGCCGTGCGCTACAACGACCGCCGCGACCCGATCGGGGTCGAGTCGGGGCGCGTGCGCTTCTGCTGGCCGGGCGAGCCCAACTGCTTCTGCGACCGCGACGGCGACTGCTACCCCATGAAGGGCTACGTCGCGTGCGTGCCGCCGCGGCCCGACGCCGGCGCGACCGACGCGAGCGCGGTGACCGACGCGAGCATGGGCGCGCGCGACGCGGGCGCCGCGACCGACGCGGCCATGAGCGCGCGCGACGCGGGCGTGGGCTCTCCCGTCGACGCGGGCGCGCGCGACGCGGCGGCCGACGTGGTGCGCGACGCGGGCGTGACCGACGCGGGCGCGGCCTCGCGCGTGTGCCCCGAGGCCGTCACCGTCAGCGCGCGGGGCAACCCGGTGGGCGCGGTGTCGGGGCACATCAGGTTCTGCTGGCCCGGCGAGGCGCACTGCTACTGCGACCGCGACAACGACTGCTACGCCCAGGAGGGCTACGTGCCCTGCACCCCGCCCGCGACGACGGCGCGTGACGCGGGCGCGACCGACGCGGGCGCGCGAGACAGCGGCGCGACGGTCGTCGACGCGGGCGCGCGAGACAGCGGCTCCGCGCCCGTCGACGTGCCGACGACGACGCCGACGACGGGCACGCCGCTGCCCGCCGACACGGTGCGGTACACGGGGGCGTTCTCGGGCGCGTCGGGCTACTACCGCGCGCGGCTCACGGTGATGGGCGAGGCCCGCGACGTGTGGGTGTACGCGCCCGCGTCGCGCGGGGCGAACCCGCCGCTGCTGATCGCGTTCCACGGCACCAACGGCGACGGCGACGTGATCATCAACGAGTCGAACGCGCGCGCGCTCGCCGACGCGCAGGGCGTGGTGGTCGTGGCGCCGACGGCCCGCTGGTTCGGCGGCGAGGGCGCCGACTACGACCACCCGGGCGGCAACGGCACGTACTGGGAGACGCGCAACGCCAACGTCGACACCAACGCCGACCTCGTGCTCACGCGCGCGGCGATCGTCGAGGCGCAGCGCGCGTACCGCACCGACCCCGACCGCGTGTACGTGATGGGGCACTCGAACGGCGGGTTCATGTCGCTGCTCGTGTCGGTGGCGCTGCGCGACCGCATCGCGGCCTTCGCCGAGAACTCGTCGGGCATGGTGACGTGCGCGACGCGGCCCGTGTGCTCGTTCCAGGGCTCGGCGTCGACGTGCGCGGGGCTCGCGGGCCAGGGCGGCTGGTGCTCGTGCTCGGGCGGGGGGCAGCCCGCGGCGCCGCCCGCGACGGGCCGCCACGTGCCCGGCTACCTCTCGCACGGCGCGCAGGACCCCATGGTCTCGGTGTTCTACACCTGCGCCCTCGCGGCGCGCATGAGCGCCGTCGGCGCGCCCGTGCAGACCACCATCTGGTCGGGCGGCCACGACCTGCCGAGGAGCTTCCTCACCAACGCGTGGGCCTTCCTCTCGCGGTACCGTCGGCAGTAGGAATCGTCCCTCGCGGGCGCGTACAACGGCCCCGCAGGAGGCGTCATGAATCATCGCGCGGTGCTCTGGTTGTCGGTGGCGTTGTCGGCCTCGGGGGCGCTGGGCTGCCAGCGCGTGCTCGACGCGATCCGCGGCCTCACGGGCGGGGGCTCGCACGAGGGCAGCCCCGCGCAGCCCGCGGCGGGCGGAGGCGGAGGCGGAGGCGGAGGCGGCGAACCCGCGCAGCCCGGTGACACGACGAGCAGCGTGCGCACGCCCGCGCCCTCGCGCGCCTCGGGGTGCCCGGCCACCGCGGCCAACGTGGCCCTGCCCGCGGGCACGGTGCACAGCGCCAACGTGACCCGCGACGAGACGTGGACGCTCGAAGACTCGCCGCACCGCCTGCCCGACGGGCTCGTGGTGCACGACGGCGCGACGCTCACGATCGCGCCCTGCGCGGTGGTGCTCGTGGGCCACGGCAACGGCGTCGACGTGCAGGACGGCGCGGGCGTGGTGGCGGCGGGCGACGCGCAGCGCCCGATTCGCTTCGGCTCCGACAACCCGCAGGCGCAGGCGGGCGACTGGATGGCGCTCTGGGTCTCGCCCAACGCGCGCCGCACCTCGCGCCTCTCGTACGTGACCCTCGAGCACGGCGGCGCGGACTGGAACGGCCGCTCGTCGTGCCTCTCGGTGCTCGCCTCGGGGCTGCACGTCGACCACGTGACGGCGCGCCAGTGCCGCGCGTTCGGCGTGGGGCTCTACGAGAGCGGCACCTTCTCCGGCGACTCGTCGGACGTGACCGTGACGGGCACGGTCGCGGGCAACGCGGCGCTCACGGGCGCTGTCTTCGTGCAGCGCGCGCCCTCGGTCGGCAGCGTCCCGCGCGGCGCGTACACGGGCAACGCGGCCGACGAGGTCTTCATCGCCGAGGGCGGCGCGGGCAGCGACACCGGCACCATCCGCCAGAGCACGCTCTGGAAGAACCTCGGCGTCGCCTACCACGTCGCCGACGACGTCGACCTGCGCGTCGACGGGCCCACCGCGCCCGTGCTCACGGTCGCGCCCGGCGTGACCCTTCGCTTCGGCCGCGGCGCGGGGCTCAGCGTGGGCTACGACGCCGAGGGCGGGCTCGTGATGGACGGCGGCTCCGACGCCACCCGCATCGTGCTGCGCCCCGCGGGCACCGACGAGTCCCCGCGGCAGTGGCACGGCGTCTACCTCGGGCCTCGCACCAACCGCACCGCCACGCGCCTGCGCTACGTGACCCTCCGCAACGCGGGCCAGAACTGGAACGGCTCGCTCTGCGACTGGGAGGGCACCTCGAGCGACGACCCCTTCCTCATGCTCGAAGCGCAGCCCAACCCCGGCAACATCGACCACATCGCCTTCGCGGGAGGAGCCCCCGATTCCGTGGCGTTCGGCCGCAGGTGGGGCGGCGCCGCCACGAACTTCAACGACCCCGCGATGGGCAACGACTTCTCGCAGTTCGGCGGAGGCTGCCACCAGTCTCCGCAGCCCGACGCGAACGGGGGATGTCCCGACCCGGCGCCGCGCTGCGAGTGAGCGCTGGCGCGGGGCATGCGAAGCGACGCGCGGAGGCGCACGTGAACATCGATCAGGCCGTGCGGAAGGCGAGCGCTTTTCTCGAGGAGTACCTCTACGCCCAGAAGGGCTTCTCGCCGACGGGGGACCTCGCCGACTTCAGGCTCGAGTTCGAGGAGAGCTACCCCGGCGAGGGCGACGTGCTGGTGCTGGTGTTCGCGATGCGCTCCGAGGAGGACCCCGAGAACCCCTCGCCCGAGGTGCACGCGCTCGCGCGTCAGTGCTGCGACGCGCTCGTCGACGCGGTGCCCGACGTGAACGAGCTCAAGATCGAGTACGAGTTCATCGCGTGAAGGCGCCGCGCGGGCGCGAGGCGGGACGGGTGACCTCTCACGCGGGCGCGTCGAGCGTCTGGAGCGCCTTGTTGATGCGCTCCTCGATCTTGCCCTTGAGCGGGCGCAGCATGAAGGGCAGGTCGACCTGGATGCGCACCGCGCTGTCGGTCACGTCGAGGCTCCCGGTGGCGGGCTTGGTGATGTTGAACGTGTTGCCGCTCCAGTTGCCCTGGATGCCGTCGCCCTTCAGCCCCTCGATGATCTTCTCGGCGCGCTTCTTCGCCTCGGCGGCGCCCAGGGTGTGATTCTTCGAGATGTCGATCGTCGCCATCGGTCCACTCCTTCGGCTCGCGGCCGTTTCCCTACGGCGCGGCGGGCGCAGAGTGCGCGGGCTCGACGAATCCGTCAATCACTTCGAGGGCCATCTCCCACCGCTCGAGCGGGGGCATGATGTACGCGCCGGCCACCCGGTGCCGCACGGCCTCGAGCATCTCGCGCGCGATCGCCACGCCCTCTTTGCGGGCCACGGGGCCCGTCCCCGCCTTGCGCATGCGGTCGCGAATGCCGTCGGGGATGCGCATCCCCGGCACCTCGTTGTGCAGGAACTCCGCGTTGCGGTAGCTCGCCAGGGGCAGCAGCCCCACGAGCACCGGCACGCCCATGGGCTCGACGTCGGCGAGGAAGCGGTCGAGCACCGCGGGGTCGTACACGGGCTGGGTCATCACGGCCTCGGCGCCCGCTTCGATCTTCTTCTTGAGCCGCGCGATCTCGCGGGGGTAGTCCATCGCCGCGGGCTCGGCGCCCGTGAGCAGCACGAAGCGCGTCACGCCGCCGATGGCCTTGCCGCCGGGGTCGCGCCCGTGGTTGAGCCCTCGCACCAGGCGCAGGAGCCCCACCGAGTCGAGGTCGTACACCGCCGTGCAGTCGGGGAAGTCCCCCATCTTCGGCGGATCGCCCGTGATGATCACCATGTTGCGCACGCCGAGCTCGTGCGCGCCCATCACGTGCCCCACGAGCCCGAGGAGGTTCCGGTCGCGGCAGCACACGTGAAGAATGGGCTCGACGCCCTGCTGAATGAGCCGCACCGCGAGGGCCACGTTGCCCATGCGCGCGCTCGCCCGCGGGCCGTCGGCGATGTTGATCACGTCGACGCCGTTGCGCACGAGGCTCTTCGCGCCCTCGAGGGCGCGCGAGGGGTCCATGCCCGCCGGCGGGTTGACCTCGACGCTCACCACGAACCTCTTCTTCGCGAGCTTCGCCGCGAGCGTCGAGCGCTCTTCGAAGCGCACCACCTCGCAGCCCTCGGGCACCACGAACGACCGGGGCTGGGCGCCCACCGACGTGTCCGCGGGCTCGGAGCCCGACGACGTGACCGCGCCGCCGTCGCCCTCGTGCGCGTGCATGCGGGCCGCGTACGCCACGCGCCGGATGTGGTCGGCCGTGGTGCCGCAGCACCCGCCGAGCAGCCGCACGCCGAGCTTGATGAGCCGCCGCGCGTAGACCCCGAAGTACTCGGGGTTCGCCATGTAGAGAAGCCGCCCCTCGACCCTGCGGGGAATGCCCGCGTTGGGCATGGCCGCGATGGGCAGGCCCGTGGGGCGCATCTTCTCGATCATGCGCCCGATCACGTCGAACACGCCCGCAGGGCCGTCGCCGCAGTTGACCCCGATCACGTCGGCGCCCCACGCCGCGAGCTTGTCGGCCATGGCGTCGGGCGTGGTGCCGTCGGCCATGGTGCCGAACGCGTCGAAGCTCACCATGGCGATCACGGGCAGGTCGGTCACGTCCTTCACGGCTTGAAGGGCGAGGCGCATCTCCTCGGGCTGGCGCATGGTCTCGATGGCGATGAGGTCGGCGCCCGTGAGCCCCTTCGCCTGCTCGACGAAGGCCGCGCGCACGTCGGCCAGGTCGCGCTCGGGCATGCCCTTGACGTTCACGCCCGCGGGGCCGATCGAGCCCGCCACCCAGGCGCCCGCCGACGACGGCCCCGCCTCGGCGATGGCCTCGCGCGCGAGGCGCACGCCGGCCTCGTTGAGCTCGCGCGCCCGCTTCTCGAGGCTGAAGCGCGCGAGGCGAAAGCGGTTGGCGCCGAAGGTGTTGGTCTCGATCACCTGCGCGCCGGCCTTGAGGTACTCGCGGTGGATCGACTTGATGAGGTCGGGCCGCGAGACGTTGATCTCCTCGTAGTTGGCCGTGTAGAGGATCCCGCGCTCGTAGAGCTGCGTGCCCATGGCGCCGTCGGCGACGAGGGGGTGGTCGCGGAGGGCGTCGAGGAACCGGTGGGTCATGTTGAGGGTTCCGTTGCGTACTCCCGCGGCGGCGTTTCCGCAACGGGCGCAGAATCGACGCTTGAAGCGTGCGCGGGCGGCCGTTAGGGTCCGCGCGCCATGTCGCTCCCCCCCGTCGCACTCATCACCGGCGCCAACGGAGAGATCGGCCGCTCGCTCATCGAGCGCCTCCACCAGGACGGCCGCTACCGCATCGTCACGCTCGACCTCACGCCGCTGCCCGAGCGCTACCGCCCGCTCTGCGCGGAGACCTACGCGGGCAACATCCTCGACCGCTACCTCCTCGACCAGCTCGCGGCCCACCACGAGATCGAGGTGGTCTTTCACCTCGCGGCGCTGCTCTCGACGCGCGGAGAGCGCGACCCCGAGCTCGCCCACCAGATCAACGTCGAGGGCACGCTCCACCTCCTGCGCATGGCGCAGCAGCTCTCGGGGCGCCTCGGCCGCTCGGTGAAGTTCGTCTTCCCGAGCTCCATCGCCGTCTACGGCATCCCCACGCTCGACGAGAAGAGGCGCCTCGGACGGGTGAGAGAAGACCAGGGCCTCGAGCCCATCACCATGTACGGGGTGAACAAGCTCTACGCCGAGCACCTGGGGCGCTACTTCATGCGCCATTACCGCGCGCTCGCGGCGAGCGCCGAGTCGAGCGTGCGCCTCGACTTCCGGGGCATCCGCTTCCCCGGGCTCATCTCGTCGGAGACGGTGCCCACGGGCGGCACGAGCGACTACGGGCCCGAGATGCTGCACGCCGCGGCGCAGTCGAAGCCCTACGCGTGCTTCGTCGGCCCCGACGCGAAGATCCCCTTCATGGCCATGCCCGACGCGGTGCGCGCGCTCCTCGGGCTGCTCGACGCGCCCCGCGAGAGGCTCACGCTCCCGAGCTACAACGTCGGCGCGTTCAGCCTCTCGGCCGCCGAGATCGCCGCGCGCGTGAGGGCCGCCTTCCCCGGCGCCGAGATCACGTTCAACCCCGACCCGGCGCGCGCGCGCATCGTCGACTCGTGGCCCGAAGACGTCGACGACGCCCGCGCCCGCGAAGACTGGGGCTGGAGCCCCCTCTTCGGCGTCGACCGCGCGTTCGACGAGTACCTCGTGCCGTCCATCAGGGCCCGCTACAAGCGCTAGACTCGGTCCCCGATGGAAGGGATCGACCTCGCGGGCCTTCGCTACAGCTCCTCGAAACCCCCGAACCCCACGTGGATGGCGTGGGGCGCCGAGCGCGGCGGCGCGCTCGCGGTCGACGGCGTCGAGTACCTCGGCGCCACGGCGCCCGAGCGCATCGCCAAGGGCCCGCCGCGCGTGCTCGGCGTCGACGCGCCCTTCGGCGTCCCCCTGGGCCTCGCGCGCCGGCTCGTGCCGCTGGTGACCAACGGCTCGCAGGTGCTCGAGCACCTCGTGGTCACGCCCGCCACGCAGCTCGACGCCGCGTGGGCCGCGTGGGCCGCCGAGCACCCCGGCGCGCTGCGGCTCACCGACGCCATCACGCACGGCGCCCCGTCGATCACCGCCACCCGGCCGCCGTCGTGGCGCACGCTCCGGGGCCTCGCGCAGATCCTCTGGTCGATGCGCGACCGCGTGGCCGTGGTGCCCTTCGACTCCCTCGAGGTCTCGCCCTCGCGCGCCAACGTGCTCGAGGTGCTGCCCGGCGCGACGCTGCGCCTGCTCGGCCTGCCGTACCTCACGCGCCACGGCGGCGACGCGCACGCCAACGCCACGGCCGTCACCGAGGAGCGCCTCCACTGCGTCACCCACCTCGCCGACGCCGCGGTCGCGCTCGGCGTGAAGGTGCAGCTCCCCGTGCACGTCGCCAACGCCTGCGCGCAGGACGCGGGCGGCGACGCGTTCGACGCCGTGCTCTCGCTGGTCACCGTCTACCTCGCGACGCGGGGCCACTGGACCCCGCCGCCGCTCACGGGCGCCGCCGCCACGAAGGCCCTCATCGAAGGCTGGATCGTGCGCCCCGGCGGGTGACCTCGCGCACATCGAACGCGGTGCAGGGGCCGTCGGGACGCGGCGCATCGGCTGCGTCGCCGGGGCGCCGCATCGCGCGTGGCACGTCGCGTGACTACGCTGGGCGCATGAGCCGACGAGGAGCGTTCTGATGGGGCGAAGCGTGCTGGTGGTGGGCGGAGGTCTGGCGGGTCTCTCGACCGCGCACGCGCTGCTGGCGCGCAGGCCCGAGCTCGACGTGCGGGTGCTCGAGGCGCGCGGCGAGGTCGGGGGCAACGTGCGCACGCTGCACCGCGACGGGTGCACCGTGGAGCTCGGGCCCGACGCGTTCCTCGCGCAGCCCGGCCACGCCGAGGCGCTGTTTCGCGCGCTCGGCGAGGCGATGCTCACGCCCGACGAGGCCGCCTCGAAGGTGATGATCGCGCACCGGGGGGAGATGCTCCCCATGCCCGAGGGCCTCGCGCTCGGCATGCCGCGCAACCTCACGCAGCTCGCGCGCACGCGGCTGCTCTCTCCGCTCGGCAAGGCCCGCGCGGCGATGGACCTCGTGCTGCCTGCGCGCGGCGGCGCCGACCAGAGCGTCGGCGAGCTCGTGGGTCGGCGCTTCGGCCGCGAGGTCAAGGAGCGCCTGGTCGAGCCCCTCGTGGGCGGCATCTACGGCGCCGACATCGACGAGCTCGACGCGGCCGCGGTGATGCCCATGTTCGCGGGCGTGCGCGGGAGCCTGATCCGCGCGCTCACGAAGGCGCCGCGGCCCTCGGGCGCATCGCCCATGCGCGCGCCCGCGGGCGGCCTCGACGCGGTGGTGCGCGCGCTCGCGGCGAGGGTGGGCGAGGGGCGCGTGCTGCGCAA
>JBDHVF010000086.1:0-15795 GCA_039809605.1 Polyangiales bacterium
CCGCGCCGCCCTCGGCCTCGCGGCGCCCGCCACCGAGGAGCAGTCGCGCGCCCGCGCCTACCACGCGCCGACGCGCGCGATGCTCACGCGCGCGGGCGTCGACCTCGCCCACGTCTCGCGCGTGTGGGACTTCACCACGCGCTCGCAGGAGGGGCCCACCCGCGCGCTGCGCGCGATGCGCGAGCGGCTCTTCGCGGCGCTCGACGCGGGCGAGGTGCGCGTGCGCGTCGACCGGGTGACCGTGCGCCCCTCGGGGCCCGGCGCGGTCGAGGTGCTCGGCAAGCTCCAGAACGTGCCCGACTTCGTCGACGCCGACGGGCGCCTCGCGCGCGACGCGGCGGGCGCGCCCCGCGTGGCCGACGGCGCCGAGGGGGTCCACGAGGTGCCGTTCCGCGTGCTGGTGCCGCGCGGCGACGGGGACTACCGCGTGGCGATGTGGGGGCACGGCACCGGCGGCGACGAGGCCGACGCGTCGTTCGACGACGAGATCACCGGCGGCGGCGCGGCCAAGGTGAACATGCGCTTCCAGGGCTGGGCGGGCTCCGACGTGCTCGGCACCTTCGCGAACTTCGCGCACATGCTCGTCGGGGCCGAGCGCTCGACGGCGGCGCTGCTCCAGTCGATCGCCGACGGGCAGGTGATCTTTCGCGCGCTGGTGGGCCCCGGCGACGACACCGCGCGCGGCGCGCCGCTCGCGCAGGTGCTCGCCGCGCCCATGCTCGGCGGCGTGGTGAACCCCGTCGCGGGGCGGTATCCGCGCGCCGCGGGCGCCATCTGGACGGGCGGCTCGCTCGGCGGAACGCTGGGGCTCGTCTACACGCGCTCGGAGCCGCGCATGGTGGCCGCGGTGCTCAACGTGCCCGGCGCCGCGTGGTCGCACTACCTCACGAGCTCGAGCCTCTACCCCGCGGCGCGCCTCGCGATCCTGCCCAACTACCCCCGCGGCGACGTCGACATCCACGTCGCCGTGGGGATGGCGCAGCTCAACTTCGACGACGTCGACGGCGCGGTGTGGGGCGGCGCAGCGCCCGAGCGCCCGATGCTCTTTCAAGAGAGCATGGGCGACCCGGTGCTGCCCAACATCGGCAGCGAGGCCGCGGCCGCGAGCGCGGGCGCGTCGCAGGTGGGCGCCGTGCTCGCGGAGATCCCCGGCGCGGCGCGCGTGAGCGAGGTCATGGGGGGCAGCGCGATCACGCAGTTTCGCGTGCCCTCGACGGTGACGGCCCCGTACTCGGTGCACGGCTTCGCCGCGGGGAGCTCCATCGCGGGCCGCGCCGCGCGCGAGCAGATCGTGTCGTTCATCCAGTCGGTGTGGGCGGGGTCGCCGCGCGTCACGGTGCCCGCGGCGTGCATGACGAACACGCCCGCGGGGAGCTGCGACTTCTCACGCGCTCAGTGAGCGCTCACATCTTCGGCGTGAAGAGGGCGATGATGGCGCCGACGTTGTCCTGGATGACGCTGAAGGCGCCGACGGTGGGCACCTCGATGCGGTCCATCATCACCTTGGCGCCGAGGCGCGTCGCGCGGGCGTTGGCGTCGGCGAGCACGGGCACGACCACGTGCGTGAGCCAGTGCGGGGGAACGCCCGGCGGCGCCTGGTGGAACGACGCGGCGGAGTCCTGCGGGCCGGGGCCCGTGGCGAAGACCTCCATGCCCGGGCCGAAGGGCGCCACCTGCCAGCCGACGACCTTCGTGTAGAAGCTTTTGGCCGCCGCGGTGTCGCTGGTGTTGAGGGCCTCCCAGCAGAACTCGCCCTCCTTCGGCATGCCCTGGGGCTGGTCGCCCTTGGCGTCCTTGAAGACGTTGAGCACGGCGCCCTGCGGGTCGCGCAGCGTCGCGAAGCGGCCGACGTTGGGGATCTCCATCGGGCCGTTGAGCACCGCGCCGCCGTTGGCCTTCGCCGCGTTCGCCGCCGCGTCGACGTCGGCGACCGACACGTACGAGCCCCAGAAGTTGGGCACCCCCGCCTGGCTCATCTGGAACATGCCGCCGACCTTGCGCCCGCCCGCGGAGATCTCCCAGTAGTCCATGCCGGGCACGCCGTTGGCCTTGTCGATCTTCCAGTTGAGCAGCTCGCCGTAGAAGCGCCGGCTGGCCTCGATGTCGTTGGTGATCAGCTCGCGCCACACGAACCTGCCGGGGGTGTACTTGCTCTCGCTCATGGTCCACGTCCTTTCGCACGCGCAGGGGTGGTCATCGGTTCACCCCTGAACGTTGCGGCGCGTACCTGAACAACGAACCCGCGGGCCCGTCAAGCTTTCGACAATCGCTGCACCGCCTCTTCGATCCCCTGGAGCTCCAGAGAAATTTCACGAAGCTCCGGCGAGGGGGAGGCGTTGGCGCTTGACACCGCGAGCGCGGCTTCGAGCGCCTCGATGCGACGGTGCTGGAGCGCCACGACGCGCGCGAGGCGGCGCGTGACCTCCTCCCACGAGGGCGCGGCGACGGGCTCGACGGGCGCTCTCGCGGGCGCTCGGGGCGTGGCGCGCTCGCCGTTCTTCACGTCGGCCCGCGCGGCGCCCATCACCGCCGCGAGGGAGGCGACGAGCTCCATGTCGAGGCGCGCGTCGAGGCGCGGGTCGACGAGCGTCGCGGCGCCTTCGGTCACGCGCGCGACCCCGTCGTCGCCGAGGCTGACGGCGAGGTCTCGCCCCTCGCCGAGCAGCGCGCGCGCCCGCTGGAGGAGCCGCGCCTCGAGGCGCTCGACGGCGAGGTCGCGCACCTCGGGCGAGAGCCCCGGCTCGGCGAGCACGTCGCGAACCATCGCGGCGACGGGGCGGGGCGCGGGCGGTGTGGAGCTCACGGGGTCACCGCGGGGGTGCGTGGGCTACTCGGTCTCGTCGATGACGTTGAGCTCGCGGGTGATCGACGAGACTTCGAAGCGCGAGTAGACCCCGTCGTGATCGAGGTCGCCCGCGGCGGCGGCGTAGAACCACTGGCCCTGCTGCGCGAGCGGCAGCGAGGGGTACCCGAGGTTGCCGCTCGGGCCGACGTTGGGCGTCACCGCGGGGTTGCCGGCGATCGTCTGGTACGAGTAGCGAACGAGCTGGCGCGGGCGCACGCCGAGCTGGTTCCACGAGGCGGGCAGGCCCACGTAGAAGTCGACCTGACCCGTGGCCGCGCCCGCGGGCGCGCCGAGCGCCGGCCACCACATGCCGAGCGCGCCGGAGCCGCCGTTGGTGGTGGGCGCCGCGAGCGAGAAGTCGTTCGACGCGTCGGAGTACATGTTGAACTCCGCGCGGTAGGCCTCCTGCGCGTTGACGATCTGCGACAGCACCTCGGAGGCCTCGAGCGCCAGCGAGCGGTTGCGGTGGCGCTGGTAGAGCGGGCCCGCGAGCGACGCGAGGATCCCGATGATCACCACCACGATCATCAGCTCGACGAGGGTGAAGCCCCTCGACGCGGGGCGTGCGCGCGACGAGCGCGAGGGCGAGGCCTGCATGCGTTGGCTCATCGGATTTCCTCTACGGCGCCACGGGCGCGCACGTTGAAACGGTAACCGGCCTCGCGGCCTCGAAGCAACCCGTCGGCGCACATCTGAATCGCCGCGGCCTCGGCGCCGCCGTGGCGCGAAAAGAGAGCCTCGCGCGCGCGTCGTGATACCAATGGAATCACTTCCGTGCCCTCTGCCGACACACGGTTTCCTCATTAGACATTCGCTTGGAGCATCGACCCATGCACACCTTCCGCGAAGTCCGCGCCCTCCCGCTCGCGCTCGCGCTGCTTTCCGCATGCGACGCGGGGCCCTCGGTTCGAGACTGTCAGGGCGCCGCGTGCGCGCCCGACGCGACCGTGCCCTTCGACGGCCGCGTGCTCGACGTGACGCCGCTCGACGTGCGCGACCTGTTCACCGGCCTCGTGTCCATCGACATCCGCCCCGCCGACGCGCTCGTCACCGCGCACGGCGAGCCCGTGACGCAGGACTTCACCGTCGTGGGTCGCTACAGCGACGGCGCGACGCGCGACATCCCGCTGGGCGTGTGGCGCTCGACCGAGCCCTCGATCGGAGACATTCACCCCGAGACCGGGCGCTTCACGGCCAACGGCCTCGTGGGCGGCACCACGCGCGTCGAGGTCGAGATCGCGCGCGACGGCGGCCCCGCGCTGCGCGCGCAGACGACCCTCCGCGTGCGCGTCGAGCGGGAGTACTTCGCCGACGGGACGCCCACGACCGTGCGCTCGCGCTTCGCGGGCGCCCCCGCGACGGACCCCTCGCGGGCGGTCACCCTGCGCTACCCCCCGGCCGACGCGGTGATGCCGCAGAACGTCGTCGCGCCCGACGTGCAGTGGGAGGGCGGCGCGCAGGGCGACGTGTACCGCGTGACGGTGACCCGGCCCAACGTGTCGATCACGGGCTACGTCACCCACACCGGCAGGGCCTTTCGCTACGACTGGCCCATCGAGACCGTGGGCTGGCGCGCGATCGTCGAGTCGGACCCGACCGCGCCCGTGCGCGTGCAGGTCGACCGCGCCGACTCGCGCGGCGCCGTCGCGGGAGCGCCCGTCGAGTTCCGCATCGCGCGGGGCTCTCTCCTCGGCGTGGTCTACTACTGGGACCTGCGCGCGGGGAAGATCCTGCGCATCCCCAACGACAGCGCGCGCCGAGAGGACTTCATGCCGAGCCCGCCGCGCCGCGCGTCGGACGGCAGCCGCTGCGTGGCCTGCCACGCCGTCTCGCGCGACGGGCGCTACATGGCCGCGGAGCTCTTCGAGGGCCAGGGGCCTAGCAACGTCTTCGACCTCACGCGCGACCTCAGCGCCGACCCCGCCCCCACGCGCTTCGCCATCAGCGACGCGACCTCGTGGGTCTACGCCTCGTGGAACCCCGACTCGACGCGCCTCATCGCCAACCGCCTCGGGGGGCTCTTTCTCGTCGACCCGGCCACGGGCGCGACGCTGCCCGCGCGCGGCACCGCCCTGCCCGCCGACGACGCCGTGCAGCCCGCGTGGTCGCCCGACGGGCGCACCGTGGCCTTCGTCGACAACTTCATGGGCCCGGGCCCCACGGCCTTCGAACAGAGCGAGCTCGCCACGCTGCCCGTCACCGCCGCCGACACCTTCGGCCCCGCCACCACCCTCGTGCGCGGCACGCAGCTCGCGACCGAGCCCCAGCGCGGGCGCGCCGTCGCGTACCCCTCGTGGACGCCCGACAGCCGGTGGCTCGCGTTTCAGCACGGCCCCTACAGCGAGTCGGACCTCGAGGTCACGCCTGGCATGCCGAGGCGGCGCTTTCCCGCGGCCATGTACCTCGTCGCGCCCGCCGGCGGCGCGCCCATGCGCATGACGGCCGCGTCGGGCATGGACGCCGACTCCGACGCGTACTTCCCGAACTTCTCGCCCTTCAACCAGGGCGGCTACTACTGGCTCGTGTTCTTCTCGCGCAGGGACTACGGCAACGCCCAGGCGGGCACGCGCGGCACCGGGCGACGTCAGCTCTGGGTGTCGGCCGTCACCAACAACCCCACCGCGGGCGGCGACCCGTCGAGCGTGCCGTACTGGCTCCCCGGCCAGGACGTGCGCAGCGACAACGTCTCGGGCTTCTGGGCGCCGCAGGCCTGCGCGCCGCGCAGCGCGCCCTGCCAGGTCTCGAGCGAGTGCTGCGCGGGCACCTGCGGCCCCGACGCGTCGGGGCGCCTCGTGTGCAACCCCCCGCCCGCGGGCTCGGCCTGCCGGCGCCAGGGCGAGCGCTGCGGCGCCACCGGCGACTGCTGCATGGGCCTCGAGTGCGCGGGCAACGTGTGCCTCGCGCCTCCGGGCTGATGGAGACCGTCCCCCTCCTCGGCGAGCTCGCCGTGATCGCGACGCTCGCCGTCGCGGTGACCGTAGCCCTCGCGCGCCTCAAGCTCCCCACCGTCGCCGGGCTGCTCGCGGCCGGCGCCCTCCTCGGCCCCGAGGGCCTCGGGCTCGTGCGCTCGCTGCGCGCCATCGAGGTGCTCGCCGAGGTCGGCGTCGTGCTGCTGCTCTTCACCATCGGCCTCGAGTTCTCGCTCGAGCGCCTGCGGCACATCTTCCGCCAGGTCGCGCTCGGCGGCGCGCTCCAGGTGGGCCTCACCGTCGCCGCCACCGCGGCCGTGGCCGTCGCGCTCGGGCGCCCGCTCGCCCGCGGGATCTTCTACGGCTTCGTCTTCGCGCTCTCGAGCACGGCCATCGTGCTCCGCGCCCTCGGCGAGCGGCGCGAGCTCGACGCCCCGCACGGCCGCTTCATCGTCGGCGCCCTGATCTTTCAAGACCTCTGCGTCGTGCCCATGGTGCTCGTCGTGCCCCTGCTCGCGGGGCACGCGCCCGCGGGCGTGGCCGCCGCGCGCATCGGCCTCGCGATGCTCAAGGCCGGCGCCGTGGTGGTGGGCACCGTGGCCCTCGCGCGCTTCGTCGTGCCCAGGGTGCTCGCGTGGGTCGACGCGAGCCGCAGCCGCGAGGTGTTCCTCCTCGCGATCCTCGCGCTCTGCATCGGCACCGCGTGGCTCACCTCGCTCGCGGGCCTCTCGCTCGCGCTCGGGGCCTTTCTCGGCGGCATCGTCGTGGCCGACACCGAGTACGGCCACCGCGCCACGGGCGACATCCTCCCCCTGCGCGACGCGTTCGTGAGCGTGTTCTTCGTCTCCCTCGGCATGCTCTTCGACGTGCGGGTCGTCGCCGCGCAGCCCGCGCTCGTGGGCGTGCTGCTCGCCGGGCTGCTCGTGGGCAAGGGCGCCCTCGCGACGCTCTCGGCGATGGTGATGGGCTTCCCCGCGCGCGTGGCGTGGCTCGCGGGCGTGGGCCTCGCGCAGTTCGGCGAGTTCGGCTTCGTGCTCGCTCGCCTCGCGCAGGCCCGCGGCGTGGTCGACGCCGACGCGGTGCGCCCGCTCATGGCCGCGGGCATCGCGAGCATGTTCCTCACGCCGCTGCTGGTGCGCGCGGCGCCGCACATCACCGCGGGCGAGCGCCTGCTCGGCCGCCTCGAGCGCCTCATCGGCGTGCGCAGCATCGACGAGGCCGACGAGGGCCGCGCGCCCCTGCACGACCACGTGGTGATCGTGGGCTACGGCCTCGCCGGGCGCGTCGCCGCGCAGGCGCTCACGGCCTGCGGGCTGAGCTTCGTGGTGCTCGAGCTCAACGCCGAGAACGTGCGCAAGGGCAAGGCGCTCGGCCTGCCCATCTACTACGCCGACGCGGCGAGCGCCGAGGCCCTCGGCCACGCGCACGTCGACCGCGCGCGGCTCCTGGTGCTGCTGATGAACGACCCCTCGGCGGCGCAGCGCGTGGTCGACACCGCGCGCCGCGTCGCGCCCGACGTGCCGGTGCTCATGCGCACGCGCTACCTCGTCGAGCGCGACGGGCTCCTCAAGATCGGCGCGGCCGACGTCGTCGCCGAGGAGGTCGAGGGCGCCGTCGAGGTCATCGCGCGCATGCTCCGCGCGATGGAGGTGCCGCGCAACGTCATCGACGAGCGCATCCACGCCGTGCGCGACGCCACGCAGGCGAGCGGGCGCAAGCAGACCGTGCCGCGCCCGACGCTGCGCGACGTGCGGGGGCTCGACGACCTCAAGATCGAGAGCGCCGTGGTGCGCGAGGCGACGCCCGCCGAGGGGGCCTCGGTGGCGAAGCTCAAGGTGCGCTCGGCGACGGGCGCGCTGGTGGTGGCCGTGCGCCGGGGCGAGCAGCTCCTCGAGCGGCCCGACCCCCACGTGCCCTTCGAACTCGGCGACGTGGTGTACCTCGTCGGCACCTCGGGGGCGATCCGGCGCGCGGTCGCGCTGCTCGAAGGTCGAAGCGACGACGCGGGCGCCGAGCGCCCGTCGGTGCCGGGAGGCATGCCGTGAAGCTCACACCGTATCAGCGCTACGTGGTGCTCTGCGCCTGGGTCGGCATCGGCTTCGACCTCATGGACTCGGTGCTCTTCAACTTCGTGGCGCCCGTCGCGATCCCGAGCCTCCTGGGCCTCGCGGCCTCGTCGCCCGCCGCGCGCGCCGAGACCGCGTGGTGGAACGGCGTGCTCACCAGCGTGATGCTCCTCGGGTGGGCCGCGGGGGGCGTGGCCTTCGGGCGCCTGAGCGACGTGATCGGCCGCACGCGCACCGTCGTGCTCACCATGCTCATGTTCTCGCTGGGCACGGGGGCGTGCGCGCTCGCGCCGAGCGTCGGGTGGCTCGTGGCCTTTCGCTTCGTCACGGCGCTCGGCATCGGCGGCGAGTGGGCCGCGGGCGCCACGCTCGTGGCCGAGACGGTGCCCGAGCCGCGCCGCGTGCAGACGGGCACGTGGCTCTTCACCGCGCCGCCGTTCTTCGTCTTCGTGGCCCTCGCGGTCAACTGGCTCTTCACGAAGCGCATCGAGGCCGTCGCCGCCGACGCGTCGCTCTCGTGGCGCCTGGTGATGGGCTTCGGCGCGCTGCCCGCGCTCGCCGCGCTGGTGATCCGCAAGGGGCTGCGCGAGCCCGACGGGTGGCGCAGGGCCGCGCACGTCGAGGGCGGCCTCGCGGCGCTGTTCTCGCCGCCGCTGCGGCGCAGCACGCTGGGGGGCCTCGCCGTCGCGACCACGGCGCTGCTCACGTTCTGGGTGGTGAGCGCGTTTCTGCCCATCGTCGCGACGCGGCTCGCGGAGACCGTCACGCGCGACCCCGCGGCGCTGCGCGCGCTCAAGCCCGAGTTCATCACCCGCGCGATGGGGTGGTTCAACTTCGGCGGGCTCCTCGGCGCGCTCTCGGCCGCGCCGCTCGCGCTGCGCCTCGGGCGGCGCCCCATGTTCGCGCTCTACTTCGCGTGGAGCGCGCTCTCGGTCGCGCTCGCGTTCGGGCTGCCGCTCTCGCCCGACGCGCGCCTCGCGGCCTTCGGCGTCGCGGGCGTGTCGGTGTACGGCGTGTTCGGGGCGTTTCAGTTCTACCTGCCCGAGCTCTTCCCCACGCGGCTGCGGGGAACGGGCGCGGGCTTCTGCCTGAACGCGGGGCGGCTCATCACGGTGGCCGGGCCCTTCGCCGTGGGCGCGGTCTCGCGCGGCGGCGCCGACCCCATCGCGGTGCTGCGCTACGTCGCGCTCGTGCCCGCCGTGGGGCTGGCGCTCGTGCTCCTCGGCGTCGCGGTCGAGACGCGCGGCAGGGAGCTGGCGTAGAGGGTCAGCGCCGCGAGGCCATGTCGTAGAGGCTCCGGCCGTCGTGGATGCGACGGATGGCTTCGGCCAGCAGCGGCGCGACGCTCACCACCTCGATGCGAGGGTCGGCCTTGGAGGGCGGCAGCGGGATCGAGTCGGTCACGATGAGCCGTCGCAGCGGCGAGGCGCGCAGGCGCTCGACGGCGTTGCCCGAGAGAACAGGGTGCACGACGGCGGCCTCGACCGAGGCGGCGCCCATGCCGATCACGAGCTCGGCGGCCTCCATGATGGTGCCGCCCGTGGCGATCTCGTCGTCGACGATGAGCGCGTGGCGGCCCTTCACGTCGCCCACGATCGCGGTGGGCACGGCGTGCTCGTCGTCGCCCGAGCGGCGCTTGTCGATCACCGCGAGCGGGAGCTTCATGCTTCCGGCGAAGCGGCCGGCGTCCTTGGCCTCGCCGATGTCGGTGGCGACCACCACGCGCTCGGCCGCGCCCTCGCCGCGGAGGAGCGCCTCGCACAGCACCGGGATCGCCGTCACGTGGTCGATGGGGATGCGGAAGAATCCCACGATCTGCGGAGAGTGCAGGTCCATCGCGAGCACGCGGTTCGCGCCCGCGGTGGTGACCAGGTCGGCCACGAGGCGCGCGGTGATCGAGATGCCCGGCTCGTCCTGCTTGTCGGAGCGCGCGTAGGGGAAGTACGGCAGCACCGCGGTGATGCGCCCGGCCGAGGCGCTCTTGAGCGCGTCGATGAGGATGAGCGTCTCCATCAGCGACTCGTTCACGGGCGGACACGAGGTCTGCACCACGAACACGTCGCGGTCGCGCACGTTCTCCTCGACGCACACCTTGAGGTTCTCGTTGGAGAAGCGGTTGAAGCGCACGCGCCCGAGGGGGGCGCCGAGCTCGCCCGCGATGCGCGCGGCGAACTGCGCGTGCGTGCTGCCGGCGATGACGACGAGGTCCTGTGAGGGTGCGGTGGTCATGGCGGGCTCTTCCTACACCATTGCCGGGGGCTCTGGCGTCGGGTAATCCCTTCGCCCTATGCCGTACCGCCCGAACGAGATCGAACCCCGTTGGCAGGCGCACTGGGACGCCCACGGCACCTTCGTCGCCGTCGAGGACCCCTCGAAGCCGAAGTTCTACGCGCTCGACATGTTCCCATACCCGAGCGGCAAGGGGCTGCACATCGGGCACCCCGCGGGCTACACCGCGAGCGACGTGGTGAGCCGCTTCAAGCGCGCGCGCGGCTTCAACGTGCTGCACCCCATGGGCTACGACGCCTTCGGGCTGCCCGCCGAGCAGAAGGCCATCGACGACGGCACCGCCCCGCAGGTGTCGACCGCCGAGGCGATCGAGAACTTCCGCCGCCAGCTCAAGGCGCTGGGCTTCTCGTACGACTGGTCGCGCGAGGTCTCCACCGCCGACCCGGCCTACTACAAGTGGACCCAGTGGATCTTCACGAAGCTCTACGAGCGCGGCCTCGCGTACCAGGGCGAGGCGTGGGTCAACTGGTGCGAGGCCCTCGGCACCGTGCTCGCCAACGACGAGGTCATCGACGGCAAGAGCGAGCGCGGCGGTCACCCCGTCGAGCGCCGCAAGCTCTCGCAGTGGATGATCCGTCAGACCGCCTACGCCGAGCGCCTCTTGCAAGGGCTCGAGACCGTCGACTGGCCCGACGCCACGCGGGCCAAGCAGCGCGAGTGGATCGGCCGCTCCGAGGGCGCGTACGTCGACTTCGAAGTCGCCGGCGCGGGCGAGAAGGTCACGGTCTTCACCACGCGGCCCGACACGCTCTGGGGCGCCACCTACGTGGTGCTCGCGCCCGAGCACCCGCTCGTCGAGCGCATCACCGCGAGCGAGCGCCGCGACGAGGTCGCGCAGTACCAGAAGTACGCCTCGGCGCGCAGCGAGGTCGAGCGCCAGACCCACAAGAAGAAGACCGGCGTCGACACCGGGGCCTTCGCGGTGAACCCCGTGAGCGGCGCGAAGATCCCCGTGTGGATCGCCGACTACGTGATCTACGGCTACGGCACCGGAGCGATCATGGCGGTGCCCGGCCACGACGAGCGCGACTGGGAGTTCGCGAAGGCCATGGGCCTGCCCATCGTGGAGGTGATCGCGGGCGGCGACGTGCAGAAGGCCGCGCACACCGACGAGGGCACGATGGTCAACTCGGGCCCCTTCGACGGAACGCCCACGCAGAACCGCGAGGCCGTGCGCAAGGTCATCGCGTGGCTCGAAGAGAAGGGCCTGGGCAGGGGGGCGGTCACCTGGCGCATGCGCGACTGGGTGTTCGCGCGGCAGCGGTACTGGGGCGAGCCCATCCCGGTGCTGAAGAAGCAGGGCGAGGTCGTGCGGGCGCTGCGCGAAGACGAGCTGCCGCTCGTGCTGCCGCCCGTCGACGACTACAAGCCGCGCGCGGGCGAGTCTCCGCTGGCGCGCGCGAAGGCCTGGGCGACGGTGACCGACCCGGCCACGGGCGAGACGCTCGAGCGCGAGGTCGACACGATGCCGGGCTCGGCGGGGTCGAGCTGGTACTTCCTGCGGTACTGCGACCCCCGCAACGCGGCGGCCTTCGCGGCGCGAGACAAGACCGACTACTGGATGCCCGTGGACCTCTACGTGGGCGGGCCCGAGCACTCGGTCGGGCACCTCATGTACGCGCGCATGTGGCAGAAGGTGCTGTTCGACATGGGCCTCGTGCGCGACGACGAGCCCTTCGCGAAGCTGCGCCACCAGGGGATGATCCTCGGCGACACGTTCTACGTGCCCGACGAGTTCAAGGCCCACGGCGACAAGGCCCCGCACGTGCAGCGCGAGGGCGTCGAGGAGCGCGACGGGCGGTACTACCGCAAGGCCGACGGGGTGGAGCTCATGCTGCGCCACGAGAAGATGTCGAAGCGCAAGGGCAACGTGGTGAACCCCGACGAGGTGATCCGAAGCGTGGGGGCCGACGCGCTGCGCGTGTACATCTGCTTCATGGGGCCGCTCGAGGCCGACAAGCCCTGGCAGACCAACGGGCTCGAGGGGCAGTTCGCGTTCCTCAAGCGCGCGTGGCGGGTGTTCTTCGAGGGCGACGACGACGCGCCCCGCGCCTCGGACGTCGAGCCCACCGAGGAGGAGCTCAGGGTCATTCACAAGGCCGTGAAGAAGGTCACGCGCGACATCGAGTCGCTCGACCTCAACACGGCCATCTCCGCGCTGCACGTGTGCGTGCGCGACCTCACGCAGCTCGGCACGCGCGCGCGCAAGGTGCTCTCGCCGCTCGCGCAGCTCATGGCGCCCTTCGCGCCGCACTTCGCCGAAGAGGCCTGGACGCGCGGCCTCGGCCACCCGGTCACCCCCGGCGGCGTCTCGTTCGTGCCCTGGCCCACGTACGACGACCGCTACGCCGTCGACGACACGGTGACCATCGGCGTGCAGGTCAACGGCAAGACCGCGGGCACCGTGGCCCTGCCGCTCGACGCGCCCGAGGAGCTCGCCGTGAGCGCCGCGCGTGCCGTCCCCGCCATCGCGAAGCACCTCGAGGGCAAGACCGTCGCGAAGGTGATCTACCGCGCCGGGCGCATCTTGAACCTCGTGGTGAAGACGGCGTGACGGTCGCGCATCCGCGCGGGTGATGCGGGCGTAGCGGGTGCGCATCCGCGCGGGTGATGCGGGCGTAGGGGTTGCGCATCCGCGCGGGGGATGCGGGCGTTGGGGTTGCGCATCCGCGCGGGGGATGCGGGCGTAGCGGGTGCGCATCCGCGCGGGGGATGCGGGCGTAGGGGTTGCTCAAACCCGGCGTCGAGCCGCCGGGCTGTTCAAGGATGCGGCCCCTTCGGGGCGCAAGGATGGGGGATGCCCCATTCGCGCATGCCGCCGACGTGGTGTGTCGCGCCCGAACGCCGCAACCGTCGGGACGCGTCGCGCATCGATACCTCACGCTGGTGCTCGCGCGAGATCACGGCAACGCTTGCGGTCTCCTCGGCCCGATGGACTACCCTCATCCTTGCGCCCCGAAGGGGCCGCATCCTTGCACAGCCCGGCGGCTCGACGCCGGGTTTGAGCAACCCCAACGCCCGCATCCCCCGCGCGGATGCGCGACCCCTACGCCCGCATCCCCCGCGCGGATGCGCACCCGCTACGCCCGCATCCCCCGCGCGGATGCGCAACCCCTACGCCCGCATCACCCGCGCGACCCCAACGCCCGCGTCACCCGCGCGGACGCGCGACCCCGACGCCCGCATCCCTCACGTCACGCTGGTGGGCACGTAGATCACGTCGCCCGGCTCGACGTCGAAGTCGTCGGTGCGGCCCTCGAGGATGTCTTCGACGCGCAGCACGAACACGCGGCGCACGCCGTGGCGGTCGACGCGCGTGACGCGCACCTGGTTGGTCTCGGCCAGGGCCGTGAAGCCGCCGGCGAGCGCGATGGCCTGCGTCACCGTGAGGCAGCGCGTGTACGGGTACTGGTTGGGGTGCTGCACCTGGCCCGACACCGAGATGCGGCGGCTGTTGGCCTCCTTGATCTCGACGCGCACGTTGGGGTTGGTGAGCACGTTGTGCCCCGTGGGGTTGTCGGCGGTGTGCTCGCCGAGCCCGTGGCGAATGGCGTCGCCCACCTCGGCCGGCTGCATGCCCGACACCGGGACGCGCTGGAGGTACGGGTACTCGATCGCGCCGTCTTCGCCCACGCGGAACTCGCCCGACAGCGTCGGCTCGTTGAAGACCACGACGGTGAGCACGTCGCTCGGGCCGATGCCCGGCGAGCGGTTCTGGCAGACGGTGCGGGGCGGCGGGCGGTCGCCCACGGGCCTGCGGCACGAGGCGATCGGGGCGGCGAGGGCGATCACGAGGAGGGTCAGCGCGCGCATGCGGTCACACCGGCGACTGTTGCCCGAACGAGCGGAGGCGTTCACCGCGCAGCGAATACACGGCCTCGAGGCCCGGCGCAATCGCCGTGAACTTTCGGGCCCCCGGCGCGGTGTGCTATGCGCGGTCGCGCCGTGATGCCCCTCGTCGTACTGGCGCTCGCCCTCGCCGCCGTGACCGCGTGCCGCCGCGACCGCGCGCACGGCGAGGCCGCGGCCGCCGACGCGGAGCGTGCCGCGGCGCCTCCCGCGGAGCCCATCCCGCTGCGCCCGAGGGTGGTGGACGCGGGCGCGCCGCGCGCGGCCGAGCCCGTGCGTCCGCTGCCCGCGGCGGGCGCGACGGTGCGCGTCGAGGGCGGGAGCTATCACCTCGGGAGCCTGCCGGGCACCGCGGGGCGCGACCCGAGCGTCGAGGCCGACCACGTGGCGGTGCAGGTGCCGGCGTTCGACATCGACGCGCTGCCGTACCCGAACGACCCGTCGCAGCCTCCGAGGTTGGGGGCGACGCGCGACGAGGCCGAGCGCGCGTGCGCCGAGCGCGGCCGACGATTGTGCAGCGAGGTCGAGTGGGAGCGCGCGTGCCGCGGGCCTGGCGAGACGACCTTTCCCGGCGGCGAGGCGTGGGACGTGGCGACGTGCGGGCGCGGCGAGCTCGGCGCGTGCGCGACCGCGGCGGGCGCCTTCTCGATGGGCACGCGCGTGGCCGAGTGGACCCGCGACGACCTCGACGCGCGCGCGGTGATCCGCGGCGCGGGCCGTGATGCTCCCGCGGCGCAGCACCGTTGCGCGGCGCGGCGCACGGCCGACCCGAGGGCCGCGGGGCTCGAGCTCGCGTTCCGCTGTTGCGGCGGCGCGGCGCCGAACGTCACCTATCCGCGCGAGGTCTCGCGCAGGCCCTTTCGCGACGAGCCCATGACCGCCGCGCAGCTCGCCGAGATCGTGCGCCAGGTGCCCGAGCTCGAGCGGCTGAACCTCCGCGACGGGCTGTCGATGTTCCTGCCCGCGGCGATCACCGAGGTGATGAACCACGGCGCGACGTCGGTGGCGAACCACCCCGAGTACACCTTCACGGTCAACGCCGTGCGCTGGTCGCCCGCGTTCGGCGAAGAGGTGCTCGTCGTCGCCGCGAAGTCGCGCCCCGGGAGCTGGATCGCCGCCCTCTACGCCATGCCCGACGGCCGCTGGCGCCACGCGGCGTCGTTCCTGTTGCGCGACGACCCGCTGCCCATCGCGCTCGCGTTCGGCGCCGCGCGCCGCGAGGTCGCGTGGGCCACGTGCTGGGGCTGCGGCGGCGAGAGCGGCGTCGTGGCCTACGACACCGACAACCGCGTGGTCATCGTGCAGCGGTAGACGCGCCGAACGGCACACGGCTGCCGCTCGACCGACAGGCCCCCTGTTGGTCCGGTGGGCGTCACCGCGCGGGCACGCACTCGTACTCGGTGCCCGGGCACGTCGTGCACGCCACGCCGTCACAGCGCCGCGCGGTGAAGCCCGGGCGGCAGAGGCACGTGTGCGTCGCGTCGTCGCAGAGGCTCCACCGCGGGCAGAGGTAGTTGCCCGGGCACAGGATCGCGCCGCCGCCGCAGAACGGCGCCGGGGCGCACCACCAGTCGGTGCCCGAGCAGCCCGTGGTGGGGCAGCGCTCGCCCGTGCAGAGCCGCGCTTCGAAGTTCGCGTTGCAGAAGCAGCGCCCGTCGGCCGAACAACGGCTGTTGGTCGGGCACGCCCCGCCGCCGCAGGGCACCGTGAAGTTCACGATGCCGCAGGCCGGGGCCGCGACGCACGTGCCCGTGTCGTCGCAGACGGTGCCCGACGGGCACGCGCCGCACGAGCCCTCGCACCCGTCGGAGCCGCAGCGCCGCCCGGCGCAGTCGCG
>JBDHVF010000087.1:0-15769 GCA_039809605.1 Polyangiales bacterium
TGCGGCGCTTGCGCGCCGGGGACGACCTGCGGCGCGGTGACGCCGAGCGTGTGCGGCACGCCCGGCGGCTCGACCACGTGCACGGGCCTCTGCCTTCGCCGCGCGACCTGCGCGGGCGGCGCGACGACGACGATCTCGGGCACGGCGGCGACGCCCGCCGCGACGGCGCCCGACCCCCTCTACAACGCGGTGGTGTACATCCCCAACGCGCCCGTCGCGGCCTTCACGCCGGGCGTGTCGTGCGACCGCTGCGGGTCGCCCACGTCGGGCTCGCCGCTCGTGAGCGCGGTCACCGGCCCCGACGGGCGCTTCGTGCTGCGCGACGTGCCGGTGGGGGCGAACATCCCGCTGGTGATCCAGATCGGGCGGTGGCGCAGGCAGGTGACCATCCCCAACGTGACCTCGTGCGTCGACAATGCGCTGCCGACGACGCTCACGCGCCTGCCGCGCAACCGCGCCGAGGGTGACATCCCGCTCACGGCGATGGTGACGGGCGACGTCGACGCGCTCGAGTGCGTGCTGCGCAAGATCGGCATCGACGACGCCGAGTTCACCACGCCCGCGGGCGGCGGGCGCGTGCAGTTCTACGTGGCCAACGGGGCGACGATGGGGCGCGCGACGCCCGCGGCGAGCGCGCTCTACAACGACCCGGCCGCGCTCGCGCGCTACGACATGGTGCTCTTCGCGTGCGAGGGCGCCGAGATCAACAAGCCCACGACGGCGCAGCGCAACGTCATCGCGTACGCCAACGCGGGCGGGCGCGTGTTCGCGACGCACTTCAGCTACACGTGGCTCTACAACATCGCCCCGTGGTCGGGCGTCGCCACGTGGAACGTCGGCCAGCGCAACCCCTCGTCGCCCCTCACGGGCGTGGTCGACACGTCGTTCCCGCGCGGGGCGGCGTTCGCGACGTGGCTCCGCGCGGTGGGCGCCGCGTCGGGCACCAACCAGATCTCGATCAACGCCCCGCGCCACGACGTCGACGCCGTGGTGTCGCCCACGGCGCGCTGGATCTACTCGACCTCGCCGTCGACCGTGCAGCACCTCACGTTCAACACGCCCGTCGGCGCGGCGCCCGACGCGCAGTGCGGGCGCGTGCTCTTCAGCGACTTCCACGTGAGCGGCGCCAACACGGGCGGGCGCACGTTCCCCTCGGAGTGCAGCGGCACCACGCTCACCGCGCAGGAGAAGGTGCTGGAGTTCATGCTCTTCGACCTCGCGTCGTGCGTCGCGCCCGACGTGCCCAGGCCCCCCGCGTGTACGCCGCGCACCTGCGCCGCCGCGGGCGCGAGCTGCGGCCCCATCGGCGACGGCTGCGGCGGAACCCTCAACTGCGGCGCCTGCCCTGCGGGCACCACGTGTGGCGGCGGCGGCGTGCCGAGCGTGTGCGGCACCACCACGTGCCGCCCGCGCACCTGCGCCGACCAGGGCCTCACGTGCGGCCCCGCGGGCGACGGCTGCGGCGCGACGCTCAACTGCGGCGCCTGCCCTGCGGGGAGCACCTGCGGCGGCGGCGGAACCCCCGGCGTGTGCGGCACGCCCGCGTGCCGTCCGACGACGTGCGCCGCGCAGGGCCTCACCTGCGGCCCCGCGGGCGACGGCTGCGGCGGAACCCTCGACTGCGGCGCCTGCCCTGCGGGCACCACGTGTGGCGGCGGCGGTCGCGCGGGCGTGTGCGGGTCGCCCGCGTGCCGCCCGACGACATGCGCCGCACAGGGCCTCTCGTGCGGCCCCGCGGGTGACGGCTGCGGCGGAACCATCGACTGCGGCACCTGCCCTGCGGGAACCACGTGTGGCGGCGGCGGGACTCCGGGCGTGTGCGGCGCGCCGACGTGTCATCCGACGACGTGCGTCGCGCAGGGCCTCTCGTGCGGCCCCGCGGGCGACGGCTGCGGCGGAACCCTCAACTGCGGCACCTGCGCTGCGCCGCTGACCTGCGGCGGCGGGGGAATGCCCGGCGTGTGCGGCGCGCCGACGTGTCACCCGCGCACCTGCGCCGAGCAGGGGCTCGCGTGCGGCCCCGCGGGCGACGGCTGCGGCGGAACCCTCGACTGCGGCGCCTGCCCTGCGGGCACCACGTGTGGTGGTGGGGGGATGCCCGGCGTGTGCGGCACGCCGACGTGCCGCCCGCGCACCTGCGCCGAGCAGGGCCTCATGTGCGGCCCCGCGGGTGACGGCTGCGGGAACGTGATCCAGTGCGGCAACTGCGCGCCTCCGTTGAGCTGCGGCGGCGGGGGAACGCCCGGCGTGTGCGGCCAGGGCCCCTGCACCCCGCGCACGTGCGCGTCGGTGAACGCCGAGTGCGGCGCCATCGCCGACGGCTGCGGCGGCGTGCTCGACTGCGGCCAGTGCCCGTCGGGCCTCGCGTGCGGCGGCGCGGGCGTCGCGAACCGCTGCGGCGCGCCGGGCTGACTCACGCGACGAGGGGCGCGCGATCCGTTATGGTCGCCGCCCCTCGATGATCCCGCTCCCCATCGACGCAGTGCTCCCCGACTTCGTGGCCGCGCTCCGGAGCGCGCGCGGCGTCGTGCTCGAGGCGCCCCCCGGCGCGGGCAAGACCACGCGCGCGCCCGGCGCCCTGCTCGACGCGGGCCTCGTCGGCGACCGCGAGGTGGTGGTGCTCGAGCCCCGGCGCCTCGCGGCCCGCCTCGCCGCGCGCCGCGTCGCCGAGGAGCGGGGCGAGCGCCTCGGCGAGACCGTGGGCTACCAGGTGCGCTTCGAAGAGGTCGCCAGCGCGAGGACGCGCATCCGCTTCGTGACCGAGGGCGTGCTCACGCGGAGGCTTCTCTCGGACCCGACGCTGGCGCGCGTGGGGGCGGTGCTGCTCGACGAGTTCCACGAGCGGCACCTGCAGGGCGACGTGGCGCTCGCGATGCTGCGACGGATGCAGCGCACCACGCGGCCCGACCTCTGCCTCGCGGTGATGTCGGCCACGCTCGACCCGGGGCCCATCGCGCGCTTTCTCGGCGACGCGTCGCGCGTGCGCTCCGAGGGGCGGCGCTTCGAAGTGACGATCGAGCACCTGCCGCAGCCCGACGAGCGGCCGCTGCACGTGCTCGTGGTCGACGCGCTGCGGCGCCTCGTGCGCGAGGGCCTCGACGGCGACGTGCTGGTCTTTCTCCCGGGCGCCGCGGAGATCCGCCGCTGCATGGCCGCGTGCGAGCACGTGGCCTCGTCGGCCGACATGATGGTGCTGCCGCTGCACGGCGACCTCTCGCCCGCCGAGCAGGACCGCGCCGTGAACCCCGCGCCGAAGCGCAAGGTGATCCTCTCGACGAACGTGGCCGAGACGAGCGTGACGATCGACGGCGTGGTGGCGGTGATCGACAGCGGCCTCGCACGCATCGCCTCGCACGCGCCGTGGTCGGGCCTGCCGGTGCTGCGCGTCGGCCGCGTGAGCCGCGCGTCGGCTGCGCAGCGGGCGGGCCGCGCCGGGCGCACGAGGCCGGGCCGGTGCCTGCGGCTCTACACGCGCCACGACCACGACACGCGGCCCGAGCACGACGCGCCCGAGGTGCGCAGGCTCGACCTGGCCGAGACGGCGCTCGAGCTCCACGCCGCGGGCGTGCGCGACCTCGCGCGCTTCGAGTGGTTCGAGGCGCCCGCCGCGCCCTCGCTCGACGCGGCGGAGTCTCTGCTCCGCATGCTCGACGCGGTCGACGAGGCCGGCGCGCTCACCGAGCGCGGGCGGCGCATGGTGCGGCTGCCGCTGCACCCGCGCGTGTCGCGCATGCTCGACGAGGCCGTGGCGCGCGGCGTCGGCGAGCCCGCGTGCGCGATGGCGGCGATCCTGGGCGAGCGCGACATCGTGGCGGCGCGCAGGGGCGCGGGCCTCTCGCGCGACGCGGGGCGGGCGATGCCACCCCGAGACGAGCGCGGAGACTCCGACGTGACCGCGGCGCTCGCGCGCTTCGAAGAGGCGAGGCGCGCCGAGTTCGACGCGATGACGGTGCGCGACCTGGGGCTCGACCTGGGCGCCGTGCACGCCGTCGAGCGCGTGCGCAAGCAGCTCGCGCGCACCCTCGGGCGCGACCGCGCGGAGCGTGCGCTGGTGTCTCCGGGCGACCCCGACGAGGCGCTGCGCGTGGCGCTCCTGGCGGCGTACCCCGACCGGGTCGCGAGGAGGCTCCGGGGCAACGAGTTCACGCTGGTGGGCGGAGGCACCGCGACGCTCGCGGAGACGAGCGAGGTGCGCGACGCCGAGTTCGTCGTGGCGGTCGACGCCGAGGAGCGCGTCGACGGCCGCGCGAAGGGCGTGGTGGTGCGCATGGCGAGCGCGGTGGAGCCCGAGTGGCTGCTCGAGCTCTTCCCCGAGGCGATCCGCGAGGTGGTCGAGGCGCGGTGGAACGCCGAGGCCGAGCGCGCCGACGTGGTGCAGCGGCTCATGTACCGCGCGCTGGTGCTCGACGAGACGCGCTCTCCGCGCAGCGTGGCCGCCGACCGCGCCGCGTCGGAGCTGCTCTTCGAAAAGGCCGTCGCGCGCGGCGTGCGGAGCTTCGCGGGCGCGGACCCCGACGCGCTCGACCGGTGGCTCGCGCGCGCGAGCTTCGTGGCCCGCCACGCGCCCGAGGCGAAGATGCCCGAGCCCACCGAGGCCGACGCGGTCGAGGCCCTTCGCGCGATGTGCGAGGGGTGCCGTAGCTTCGACGACCTGCGCGGCGCCTCGGTGCTCGACGCGCTGCGGGAGCGCCTCGACGTCGCGCAGCGCCGCGCGATGGAGGCCCACGCGCCCGAGCGCGTGACGCTGCCCGGCGGCCGCTCGGTGCGGGTGAACTACGAGCCGTCGAAGCCCCCGTGGATCGAGTCACGGCTGCAGGACTTCTTCGGCATGGCGCAGGGCCCCGCGGTGGCGATGGGGCGCGTGCCCCTGGTGCTGCACCTGCTCGCGCCCAACCACCGCGCGGTGCAGGTGACGACGGACCTCGCGGGCTTCTGGGCGCGGCACTACCCGGCGATCCGCAAGGAGCTCTGCCGCAAGTACCCGCGGCACGCGTGGCCCGAGGACGGCCGCACGGCGTCTCCGCCGGAGCCCCGTCGCAGATGAGGTAGAGTTCGCCCGATGTTGGAGCTCCTTCTCGTGCGACACGGCGAATCCGAGGGCAACCGCGCGGGCATGTTCACCGGCCACGGCCCCTCGCCGTTGACCGACCGCGGCCGGCGTCAGGCCGAGGCCGTGGGCGCGGCGCTCGCGACCCCGGCGCCCGACGTGATCTACGTGAGCGACCTGCCGCGCGCCGTGCAGACCGCGGAGCCGCTCTGCGCCCGCACCGGCCTCGCGCCCGTGCTCACCCCCGAGATCCGCGAGCGCGACATGGGCGCGTTCGTGGGCATTCCCTTCGAGGAGGTGCGCGCGCAGCACGCCGAGGGCTGGCAGGCGCTGGCGCGGCGCGACCCCGACTACCGCCCGCCGGGCGGCGAGTCGCACCGCGCGTGCAGCGAGCGCGTGTCGCGCTTCGTCGACGAGGTGCGCGCGCGGCACCCGCGGGGCAGGGTGATCGCGGTGAGCCACGGCGTCGCGATCCATCACATGCTCTGGCACGCGCTGGTGGGCGGCGAGTCGCACTCGGTCTTCGTCACCGACAACTGCGCGGTGCACCGGCTGGAGTTCCACGCCGACGGGCGCGTGCGCGTGGTGGCCCTGAACGACACCCGGCACCTCGCGGGGCTCTGACTCGCTCGTGCGCGCCCTCGGAGATTCGTGTAGCTTTTGCGCTCCTGCGCGGCGCGGGAGCGGCACCCTCCCAAGGAGCGATGGCGAGATGAGCGACGAGACGATCGAGGTCGAGCGGCGGAAGTTTCTCTGCGTGATGGGCGCGGCGGCGGTGGTCGGCTGCGGCGACTCGGGGTCGCAGCCCGTGGGCATGTTCAACGTGGGCACCACGAGCGAGATCACCGTGGGCATGTGGAAGCGCCTCGCCGACAAGAAGCTCATCGTCGGCCGCGACGCGATGGGCTTCTTCGCCTTCAGCATCATCTGCACGCACGAGGGCTTCGACGTCGACTTCGCCGGCAGCTCGTGCCCCGCGACGCCCGTCGTCAGCACCAGCACCACGGGCAACCTCGTGTGCTGCTCGGGCCACGGCGGCACCTACAGCGGCCAGGGCGTCGTCACGCACGACCCGCCCACCATGAACCTCGCGCACTACCAGGTCACCATCAGCGGCACCAACGTCATCGTGAACACCGGCGTGACCGTCGGCGTGAGCGCGCGCACCCCGGCCTGATCACTCTCCGCGCGGCGTCGTTGACGCGGGCGCGGCCCTGCGATCACCATCGCTCGCATGGCGTGGCGCGCGCGCGTTCTCTCCGTCGTGCTCGCGGGGCTCTCGCTCCCCGCGTGCAGCCCGCAGACCGGCGTGTTGAGCGGCGACCCGCCGCCCGAGCCCGACGACGTCGCGCCGGTCGATCGCGCGCCGCCGAGCGACGAGGGCGTCGACGCCGCGCGCATCGACGACACGCTCGACGCCGCGCCCGCGGTCGACGCACCCACCGCGATCGACGCGCCGCCCGAGGACGCGCCGACGATCGACGCGCCGCCGCCTCCCGCGTCGCGGCTCTGTCAGGCGTGCAGCGCGCACGAGGAGTGCGGCGCGGGCGCGTACTGCCTCACCAACCAGCGCACCGGGGAGCGCATCTGCGGCGCTCCCTGCGCGCCCTCGTGCCCGAGCGGCTTCGTGTGCGTCACGGTCTCGCTCGGCGGCGCGATGACCGCCAACCAGTGCGTGCCCGCGTCGGGCACCTGCGCATCGACGCCGCCTCCACCACCACCGCCTCCTCCACCGCCGCCCGGCGACGCGGGCGTGATCGACGTGCCCTCGGGCGCGGCGCTCACGCCGGGCACGCGCACCGTCTCGATCGGCGCGCGACAGGCCGTGGTGTACGTGCCCTCGGGCTTTCGCGCGGGGGGGCCCGGCGTCGTCGCGCTGCACGGCAACGGCGACACCGCGATGAACTTTCTGCTCACGAGCGGGCTGCGCGAGGTGGCCGACGCGCAGGGGGTCGCGCTGGTGTTCCCCGTCGCGCTCTCGGGCAGCGGGCCGATGGGCGTCGACTGGGACGCCTACACGCGGCCCGCGTCGTCGAACCGAGACGTGACCCTCGCGCTCGCCTCGCGCGACTACCTCGTGGCGGGCGGCGCCGACGCGCTCCGCGTGTCCCTGCTCGGCTACAGCCAGGGGGGCTACCTCGCGTACTACGTCGCGATGGCGGGCGCCGACCGCTTCGGCGCGGCGAGCGTCGTGGCCGCGGGCGACCCGCTGCCGGGCGCGGGGCTCTCGAGCCTCGCGGCGCGGCGCATCCCGGTGAGCCTGCTCATCGGCACGGGCGACTTCGGGCTCGCCAACGCGCAGCGCACGCGCGACGCGCTCCGCGCGATGGGCTTCGAAGTGCGCTACACCGAGCTGCCCGGCGTCGGGCACTGCTGCCCGCTCCGGGGGCGCGCCGCCGACGAGTGGACGTGGCTCTCCGCGCGCCCGCTGCCCTGACTCATCGGGCCCTTCGCACGAAGATCGCGGCCGACGACCCGCCGACGCGCACCGCGCCGTCGCGCGTGCCCCACACGGCGCGCGGGGTCACCTCGGCCCCGAGCGACTCGGCGCTCGACACGCGCGCGTCGCGGCGCAGCACCGTCGTGCCCGCGAGCCACGCGCCCGCGCGCGACGCCCACACGCCGCGCGCCTCGTAGCCCTCGGGCAGGCCCGCGCTGTCGACGCGCCACGCGACGCCGTCCCAGTGCAGCGCGTACGACCGCGACGCGCCGCGCCCCACGGCCCACGCGTCGTCGATCGAGACGGCGTGCACGCGCGCGAGCGACACGTCGACCGGGAGCGGCGCGCGCCACCACGCGCGGCCGTCCCATCGCAGCGCGACGCGGTCGCCGACGGCCCACGCGGCGTCGCGCGAGCCGACCCACACGTCCGCGAGCTTCTCGGTCACGCCCGTCTCGACGCGCGACCACGCGGCGCCGTCGAAGCGCCACGCGGCGCCCCCGTCGCCCACGGCCCACGCGTCGTCGTCGGCGCTCGCCGCGACCGCGCGCAGGGGCGACGGGGCGTCGAGCACGAAGCGCTCGCCGTCGGTGCGGTTCCAGAGCGACGCGCGGCCGGCGTCGCGGGCGCCCTGTCGCACGAGGCCCGCGAGCCAGGTGTCGCCCGCGCCCCGAGGCCACACGCCGTGCAGCTCGTAGTACCGCGTGGGCGCGGCCGCTTCGAACCACCCCGCGCCGTCGAAGCCCATCACCGTGGCGACGGTGATCGCGCGCAGCGTCGCGTCGTCGTCGCCCGCGACGCGCGTCACGTCGAAGCGCGGGCGCGTGCGCGTGACGCCCACCCACTGCCCCGCCATGAGCCGCTGCACCACGCCGTCGGAGCGCCCGACCCACACGTTCGAAGGCGCTCCCCCAGCCGCCGTGACGAACAGCGCGTCGGGCTCGTACGACCACCTCCCGTCGGCGTCGCGGCGGCGCACCGTGAGGCCGTCGCTGAACCACACGTCGGCGCCGTCGGACCACACCGCGCAGCGCTGCGACGCGGGCGCGCCGTCGATCACCTCGCGGCGCCACGCGCGCCCGTTCCAGTGCAGCGCCGCGCCGTCGTCGCACGCCCACGCGTCGTCGGCCGCGAGCACCCACGGGCTGCGGAACGCCTCGCGCGCCACGCCCTCTCCGCGCGCCCACGCGCCGTCGCGCCAGCGCCAGACGGCGCCGCGCGCGTCGAGCGCCCGCACCTCGCGCTCGGCGCCGCCCGTGAGCGCGACCACGTCGGCGCTCGTGCCGATGGGGCGCGGCTCCCAGCGCTCGCCGTCGAAGTGCAGCGCGTCGCCCGCGGAGCCCGCCAGCCACACGTCGCCCGCGCCGCGCCCCCACACGAGCGTGGGCTCGTTGAAGCCGTCGTAGAAGGTCACGCGCCGCATCGAGCGGCCGTCCCAGTGCAGGAGCGCGCCGCGCACGCTCACCCAGACGTCGTCGGGGCCCGCGCTGAAGACCGCGCCCGCGGTCGCGGCCGGGTCGTACGCGTGCGCGCGCAGCGCGGTGAGGCCCCGCGACGACGCGTGCAGCAGCGCCCCGTCGGCCGTGAGCGCCCAGCCGTCGTCGGGCGCGCTCGACGAGACCGAGACGATCTCTCCGCCGACGGGCGAGGGAGACTCCCAGCACCAGCCGTCGGCGCTGCACAGGGGGGCGCCCGCGTCCCACGGCTCGAAGCGCGGCGTGACGGAGCGGTTCGCGTCCGGGCGATCGACGGCCGCGTCGCCGGCGTCGGCGACGTCGGCGGCGTCGTCGGGCGGCGCGGTGACGGTGCGCCCGCACGCCGCGAGCAGCGCGACGGCCGCGAGGTGCGGCGCGCGGGTCAAGGGGAGAGCGCGCGGCGGCCGATGAACGTGCAGAGCACCGTGGCGACGAGCATCGGGAGGCCGTGCGCGGCGAGCGCGTGGGCCACGTGGCTCGCGCACGAGAGCTGGAGGGCGGCGGCGGCGGCGAGGCCCGCGGTGGCGCCGACGACCGCGCCCATGCTCCCCGACGAGACCGGCACCGTGCGCCGCGACGACCAGAGGAGCCCGAGCGCCACCACGCCCGCGAAGACGAGCCCCGTGCTCGCGCACGCGCCGAGGTTCTGCATGGGGCCGACCGTGGTGTGGTGCGAGACCGAGACGGCGTTGACCGCCGAGGTGCCCACGTGGCCCGCGACGAGGCTCTGCGTGAAGAACGCGCGGGGGATGTCGCGCGCCGTGGCGAGCGTCGAGGCGACGAAGAGCGCGCCCGCGCCCGCGAGCCATGCGCGGCGCCAGAGCACCGGCGCGCCGAGCCCCGACGGGCCCCGGTGAAGCGCGAGCGCGACGCCCGTGCACGCGTAGGCGAGCATGGTGATCGCGGCCGCCCAGGGGAGGGCCGTCGTGGCGGTGGGGCGGCCGAGGAGCGTCGCGCCCGAGAGCATCACCGCGGCCACGACGCCGAAGGGCAGCACCGAGCGCTCGACCGGGGAGCGGTAGCGCACCGGGGCCATGTCGCGGTCGAGCGCGGCGACGAGCGCGGCGCCTTGACGGATGGGGTTCGAAGGGGAGGGGGGGCGCAGGGCCCGGTCTGCGGAGAGGAGGCGGCGACAGGAGGGGCAGTCGCGGAGGTGAGGGGAGGCGGTCGGGGGAGGTGCTTCGGAGGGTGACGTCCGGGTGAGGGCGTCGACGGTGGCGTCACAGTCACTCACGGGAGCCTCGTCGTCGGGTGGGTGTGTTGGAGGGGTCTTTGCCGCTCACGCCGAGGGCGCCGCGCAGGGCCTCGTAGGCCCTGAACGCGCGCACCTTCACGGCCGCCACGCTGGCGCCCGTGATCTCGGCCACCTGCTTGAGCGACAGGCCCTCGACCTTGAGGAGGATCAGGGCCTCGCGCTGCGTCGCGGGCAGGGCGTCGATGGTGTCTTGAATGAGCTGCTGCTCCTCGTCGGAGAGCGCCTCGAAGGCGCCGTGGTCGAGCGGGCGCGAGTCGCGCGAGGGCTCGGGCAGCACGCCCTCGTTGGTGAGCGACTCGTGGCGGCGCAGCACGCGGTTCTTGCGGTACGCGTCGATGTACACGTTGCGCGCGATCGCCATCACCCACGAGAAGACCTTGGAGCCGGGCACGTAGGTCTCCCGCGCGCGGTGAACCTTGAGGAAGGTCACCTGCGTGAGCTCCTCGGCGAGCTCGCGGTTGCGGGAGAGTCTCAGGAGCAAGACGTTCACCTTCGGGGCGAGGCGCTGAAAGAGCTCGTCGAACGCGCGACGGTCGCCCGCGCAATAGGCGTCCATCAGCGCCTCGAGGGAGCGCTCGGACGGAGACTCCGGGTCGCCGGGGCTCCCGTCGGAAGAGTCCTGTGGACGAGGGACGCCCCGGCCCGTCATGAGGTTACGCCGTCACCCGAGAAGACCCTCACGGCGTGGGAGCCTGGAGGGGAGGCGTGAGCCCCGGCACCTGCGGGGCGGGGAGGCCGATGCCCGGCGCGCCCAGCTCGATGCCGCCGCCGCGCTGCCCGCCGAGGAGCCCGCCGAGGGGGTTCATGCGCGACGCTTCGGCCATGATCTCTCCGAAGGCCGTGATCCCCTGCTGAACCGACGTCACCTGCGCCTGCGTGGCCGTGAGGGCCATCACCGCGTCGCCGCCCTCGGCGCGGCACTGCACCTGGTTCACCAGCGCCTCGAGCACCGTGGCGGCTTCGTCGACCTTGCGGAAGCGCTCGCCCATGCCCTCGACCGAGCCCAGCGCGAGGCGCATGAACTGCTGGCTCTGGCGCGCGTTGCGCAGCGCCTCCTGCACGTCGCCGCGGCGCTGGCGCAAGACCGCGTCGCACGCGCGCGAGAGGGACTGCGCGTTGGCGGCGCTCGGCTCCTCGACGCGCACCATCGCGGTGAGCGAGCCGTTGACCACCGCGAGGGAGGCCCCGCCGACGCGGGCCTGGCGCAGGAGCGCGAGGTCGGGCGCGCCGGGGTGGGCGCGCACCAGGTCGTCGACGAGCTCGTCGAACGACCGCTGCTGGCGCGACCGCAGGAGCGCGACGTCGGCCGCGGCCCCGAGGAACACCCCCTGCCCGAGGCGCCCGAGCATGGAGGTGAGCGGCGCGTCGCTCGCGAGCGCGGGCGCGTCGCCGTCGAGCACCGCGAGCGCGCGCTGCGTGTACGACGACTCGGTGACGAGCACCGAGCCGGGCAGCAGCGTGAGCTGCGTCGAGCGCGGGGTCGGCTGCTCGCCCGCGCGCAGCGGCGTGAGCACGTCGTGGCGGCCGACCTTCGTCGACGTCATCGTGCGCTGGTCGAGGCTCGCGACGTAGCGCAGGCAGCGGTCGGCCTCGGGTTGCGAGAACGTGCCGTCGAAAAAGCCCGCGATGGCCGACTGGTTGCGGCCCTCGATCACCTCGCGCTCGACGCCCACGGTGACGCCGTCGGACTTCTGCCAGAGGTCGAAGCCGCAGTGCTGCGTGAGCTCCTGGTAGCGCCGCGCGAGGTCGCGCTGCGCCTCGGTCGCGTCGGGCGCGGGCCGCGTGAACATCTCGTGCACCCGCGCCGCGGGCTGCCACGCGCGGAGCTGGCGGAAATCGACCGTGACGACCACCGAGGCGTCGCGCGAGATGCGCCCCGCCACGCCGCTGCCGGCCCGCGGCCTCTTGAGGATCTTCCACGCGGCGAAGGCGACGAGCGCGCCGCACGCGACCACCACCAGACCGATCACACCCAGCAGGGCCTTGTTCTTCACGTTGGACGCGTCGCTCCAATCCGCCGTCTAGCCGGCGCGGCGCGCGGATCCTACACGCAGCACTCCGGGCTTGCCAGGAGCCCTACCGCTCCCGCGCGTGCACGGCCGCGACGGCGTCGAGGTCGAAGCCCGTCGAGGGCTCCGCGGGGCCCTGCGTGCGCAGGTCGCGGATGCGCACGAAGCGGGCGCGCGCGACGCCCACGTCGGCGAGGTCGAACGGGTCGCCGCCCGACACGCGGGGGTCGGTCGCGCAGAGGCCGTTGCCCGGCGCGCTGTACACGGGGCTCCACCCCGCGCAGCCCGTGTGCGGGCGCGCGCCCGTGGGGTCGCACGCGAAGGTCGACCACGCGACGCCGTCGTCGCTCACCGACACCTCGCCGAGCTCCTCCCAGTAGCGCCCCGCGGAGCCCGGCACCTCGAAGGGGTTTTCGAACACGACGAGGTCGGCGCCGGGGCCGTCGACGACGTCGACGTCGAAGCCGAGCACCACCTCGCCGCCGGCGCCGAGCGAGACGACGTCGGTGCCGCCGCGCAGGTCGCCCGCGCCGCGCGGAGGGCCGAGCACCACGCCCGGCATCTGGTCGGCGCCGAAGGTGGCGTCGGGCCCCGGGGTGAACGAGACGACCCGGGCGGCGTAGTGGCCGCCCGCGGTACGGCCGTCGGGCAGGGTGACGACGTCGCCCTGGTCGCAGCCCGCATCGGCGTCGCGGCCCGTGCGCGCGCCGGCGTCGTCGGGCAGCGGCGCGCCGCACCCGAGCGAGACCGACACGGCGACGAGCCACGCGCCCGCGCGCGTGGCGTACGTCACGGGACGAACGCGATCCCCGACGGAGGGTACATCCCCGACGAGAGCGGCGTCGCGGTGACCTCCGTGCCCATGCTGTTGAACACCCGCGCGCCCGCGCGGCCCGAGGTGCGGTCGAGCACCCAGACGCTGCCCGTCGGGTCGCGCGCGATGGCGCCGATCGAGCCCGTCGCCACGATGGTGCGCCCGAGGCGCATGCCCTCGGGGGCGTCGAGGTTGAACTCGACCACGCGCGCGCTCGAGGTGCCGCCGTCCATGAGCTGCGTGACCACGGCCCACCCGCGCGCCTCGTCGAGCATCACGAGGCCCGCGAGGTCGCCGCCGAGCTGCGCCTCGGTCACGAGCAGCCCCGACGGTCGGAACGTCGCCGGGTCGACCACCTCGATGCCGCCGTCGAGCGCCTGCGGGAGCGTGAACGCCAGCACGCCCGTCTCGGCGACGACGAGGCGCCCGCCGCGGGTGACCTCCATCGCCACGGGGTTGCGCCCCGTGAGGCGCACGGGGTCGACCGCGGGCGTCGCGCCGTCGACGTCGACGAGGGTGTCTGCCGCCGGGTCGATCACCGCGAGCGTGCCCTCGGTCACGGGCGCGAACATGCTGAGGTTCTGCATCGCGACGAAGAGGTTGCGCCCGGCGCGCGCGATGGCCGCGGGCTCGGGCGAGCCCGAGGCGTCGGTGTCGAGCGGCGAGCGCAGGGGCGAGAGGTCGATGCTGCGGAGCACCGCCTCGGCGCCGTCGCGCGTGGGGTCGACGACGGCGACGCGCGGCACCGCGTACTGCACCACGAAGGCCTTGTCGGGCGCGTACGTGTACACGTCGTAGGGGTTGACCTGGTAGGGCGCGCCCGAGTCGCCGCCCATGCGCAGCGGGATGCGCCGCGCGACGTTCGGGAGGTTCATCGGGTCGAGCACCGCGAGCACGTCGTCGCCGCGCAGGAGGTTGTAGACGACGCAGCCGCTCTGCACGGGGACGTGGTCCTGGTCGGGGGCCATCACCGCGCTCTCGACGAGCGAGGGCTCGGGCGAGAAGCGCCCCAGCGCGTAGCCGCCGCGCATGAAGTTGCTCGTGGTGACGAGCACGCGCTCGAGCGTGCACGTGGGGGGCGCCGCGTCGGCCGCGTCGGCGTCGAGGGCCGCGTCGGCGTCGAGGGCCGCGTCGGCGTCGAGCGAGGCGTCGGTCGGCGGCGCGACGTCGGGCTCGGCGTCGGGCGCGTCGGGGCCCACGGGCACGTCGACCACGCCCAGGTCGTTGGTGGGCGGGCGGAGCTGCGCGTCGTCGAAGCAGCCCGCGGCGAGCGATGCGATCGTCAGTGTGAGCAGGGGACCACGGTGGGACATCGGGAGCGTTTCCTTCCGCGCGCACCCGCGCGGAGCGGGAAGTTCAGGCGTGACGCGGGTGTGTCGCGTCGCGCCTTGCAGCGAAGAGCGCGTGGTCTCCTGGCTCCCAGATCGTCCTCTCGCGGCGCCTTCCCCGTGAAGGTGGCGTCGTGCCGCGTTCGTCCCTGGATACAGTGGCGGGGGCCGCGCCGGCGTCGCACCGGACTTCCCGTGGGGCTCAACCTGCGGTGAAGGTACTCGCGCCGCGGAGTAGGGCGAAGGGTGCCTCTCCCCGAAACGCGCGCGGACCCTACGCGATGCGTCTCGCGACGGTCAAGCGCCCGCATCGCCTCACGGCGCGTCGACGTGACCGACGTCAGCGCCCGCGTCGACGCTCGCGGCCTGCGGCGGCAGCACGAGGGGGGCGCCCGTCACCTCGCGGATCGCGGGCCCGTCGAGGGGCTCGGAGCGCGTGAGGCGCAAGGCTCCCGTCGCGGTGATCTCGGCGAGGTCGGGCGTGTCGTCGCGGTCGAAGCGCCCCTCGGCGCGCAGCGGCGTCGGCGACGCGGGCGCGTGCAGCGTGGGGTCGAGCGGGCGCAGCCCCGCGCGCGAGCCGGGCAGCACCACGGGAGGGGTGGCGTCCCAGTCGTGCTCGACGACCGCGTCGCCGACGCCGTCGCCGTTGTCGTCGGTCACGGTGACCGCCGAGGGCCAGCGGCCCACCGCGAGGCGCCCGCGGCGCGCCCACGCGCGGCCGCTGCGCGAGTACCACGTGAGGTCGCCCTGCGGGAGCGTGGCCTGGTAGGGGTTGCCCTTGTGCGCGATGAGCAGCTCCTCGCGGCCGTCGCCCGTGACGTCGCCGACCGCGACGGCGCCGCCGCCGGCGAGCCGGTCGAGCTCCACGAGGGCGCCGTAGCGCCCGTCGCCGCGGTTGACCGCGTAGCGCGTGACCCCGCCGCGCCCGCCGCCGCGCTCGGTGGTGTAGTACTCGCACGCGATCACGTCGCGCCGACCGTCGCCGTCCATGTCGAACACGGCGGGGCGCCCGAGCTCGGCGACGAGGCCCTGCGGCGCCACGGGCACCACGCGCAGCCGCTCGGTGAGCGTCCCCTCGGTGAGCGCGTACACCCGCAGCGAGTCGGCGCACTGGAGCACGATCTCGTCGCGCGCGTCGCCCTCGAGGTCGGCGAGCAGCACCGCGCGCGGCGAGGCGCAGGGCGAGACCTCCGCGAGCACGCCCTCGCCGGCGGGCGCGGCGGCGTCTTCGACGACGCCCGCGTCGGCGGCGTCTTCGACGTCGGTCGCATCGGCGATGTCGCTCACGTCGCCCGCGTCGCTCACGTCGACGACGTCGCTCACGTCGATCGCGACGTGGGCGTCGGTCGCGCGCCCGGCGTCGCGCACGCCCGCGTCGGTCACTGCCGATCCGCCGTCGCG
>JBDHVF010000088.1:0-15645 GCA_039809605.1 Polyangiales bacterium
TCCAGCGCATAGACGGCCCTGGCGTTGCGCGCGGCGAGCTTGCGCTCGCCCGTGGGCACCGGGGATTGCCGGCCGAGCAGAAAACCTTCAAGGCACGGGCCTCGCCGTGATCGCCGCGGCGACGTCGCTCACGGTCACGGGCGCCTGCGCCTCGATCACCGCGGCGCGCACCATCGCGAGCGCCACCGAGCGGCGGGGCAGCGTCACCGAGCGCGCGGCGCTCGTCACGCGGCCGACGTCCTTGCCGTCGGCCGTCACCGCCGCGCCCGGCGCGGGAGGGTCTCCGTCGAGCACCAGGGCCGTGAGGCGCTTCTGCACGTGGCCGCGCATCTCGAGGCGGCACACGGTCTCCTGCCCGAGGTAGCAGCCCTTGTGGAACGACACCGCGCGCGAGGTGATGCCCGCCTCCTGCACGAAGTTCGAGCCGTCGAAGTCGACGCCGAACGCGCCGACGCCGGCCTCGATGCGAGCGACCTCCCACGCCTCGAGCGACACCGCCACGAGCTCGCCGCGCTCGACGAGCGCGCGCAGCGACGCCTCGACCCTCGCCTCGTCGTCGGGCGAGACCAGCACGTCGACGCCGCCGCGCCCCAGGCGGTCGGCCGCGAAGCAGGGCCCGAGCGCGCCTGCGAGGTCGCCCGCGCGCGGCCCCTGCGCGCTCACCACGCGCAGCTCGCGGGGGCTGACGAAGACGTCCTCCATCACCACGTAGCGGTCGAAGTGCTCGGCCACCTCGGCGACGCGGTCGGCGGGCATCACCACCACGAACTCGTCGTCGCGCGAGTGCACCCAGACGTCGGTCATGATGCGGCCCTTGAGGCCCACCACGGCGGCGTACACGCTGCGCCCCGCGGGCAGCACGCGCACGTCGTTGGTGATCATCCCGTTGAGCCACGCGGCCCGGTCGCGGCCTCGCACCCCGAGGGCCCCCATGGCGTCGAGCGCGCGCAGCCCCGCGCCCTCGCGGAGCGCGCGCACCTGGTCTTCGAGCGAGGCGGTCACGGCGGGCAGTTCCATGGCCGCGGATATGCGACCGCTCGCGGGATTTATCAAGCGCGCCGCGTGGCCGCCGCGGCCTCGATCTGCGCGCGGATCTTCTCCGCGTGGTGGCGCGCGTCGAACGCGGCGACGACGGCCTCGCGGGCGGCGGCCCCCTCGCGGCGCACGCGCTCGGGGTCGCGCAGGTACGCGAGCATCACGTCGGCGAGCGCCTCGGGCGACGAGTCGGCGGGCATGAGCGCGCCCGTCTCGCCGTCGCGCACCATCTCGCCGACGCCCCCGACGTCGAACGCGATCACCGGGCACTCGTAGGCCATGCCCTCGATCACCGTGCGGGGCAGCGGGTCGGGGTACACCGAGGGGAGCACCACGACGTCGAAGCCCTCGATCCACGGGCGCACGTCGGCGGTGAAGCCCGGGAAGAGGAAGCGCCCCTCGAGCCCGAGCTCGCGCACCAGGTCGCGGCACTCGCCGAGGTGGTCGCCCGGCAGGTCCGCGGGCGTGTCGCCCACCACCACGAAGCGCGCCCGCGCGCGCTCGTCGTCGGTCGCGCGGTCGCAGAGCACCTTCGCCGCGCGGATCATCGTGGGATAGCCCTTGCGCGGCAGCACGCGGCCCATGCTCCCGAACACGAACGCGTCGGGGGGGAACTCCCCGGGGGCCGCGCTCTCGGCCGTGGCGCCGCGGCGAAAGCGCTCGAGGTCGACCGCGTTGTGGATCACCGCGGTCTTCTCGCGCGCGTGGGGAAAGAGCGCGGCGGCGGCGTGCGAGACGCACACGATCCGCGCGACCTCGGGGCGCGACGAGAGCCACTGGTGGGCGTGCCGCGAGGCCTCGGGCACCGACGTGTAGCGCACGTGCCAGATCGCGGGCACGCCCGTGAGCACGGCGGTCACGCCGCCCACGAAGTCGGCCGTGGTGCCGTTGCAGTAGATCACGTCGACGCGACGGTCGCGCACCAGCCGCGGGAGCGTGTACGCGAGGCGCCCGAGGCGCGCGACGTTGACCGCGAGGCGAGGGGCCTTGAGCCTCCACGGCGCGTCGAGGTCGTCGCGCTCGATGGCGCGGTCCACGGGCTGAAAGGGGTTCTCGACGAGGTCGGGCTCGATGACGATCTCCTCGGTGCACCGAGAGCTGCGGAGAAGCTCGGCGATCACGTCCTCGCGCGGCAGGAGCACGATGCGCGTCACGTCCGCGGGGTCGAGGAACGACAGGATCGAGTGGAGCGAGCGACCGGGTCCGCCGTTGCGGGCCGTGTCGTTGAGAAAGAGCACGCGCAGGGGGCGTCGGGTGGTCATCGCGGGGCCTCCTCGTCTCGGGCGCCGCCGACGAGGCGCAGCGTGGCGGGCAGGAGCGCGATGGCCGTGGCGAGGCACGCCAGCTCCCCGGCCATCGCGTAGCGGCCGAAGGAGCGCATCGCCTGGTTGTCGGCCACGAGCAGCGCCCCGTAGCCGATGATGGTGGTGAACGAGCAGAGCGCCACGGCGCCTCCCACCGAGCGCAGCGCCGCCGCCACGTCGCCGCGCGTGTAGCGCAGGCGGTCGTAGAGGTTGACGGCGTACTCGACGCCGATGCCGAAGGTGAGCGGCAGCGCGACGAAGTTCAAGAAGTTGAGCCGCGTGTCGAGCCACGCGGCGCCGCCCACGGTGAGCGCCACGCCCGCGAAGAGCGAGGCGAGCACCGCGAGGCGCGCGCGCAGGCCCCGCGCGGCGAGCACCACCACCAGCACCACGGCGGCGAGCGAGCCGAGGGTGGCGCGGGGGCCGTCGGTCTCCATCGAGCGGATCATCTCGGCGAAGACCGTGGCGCGGCTGGCCGTGGGCACCACGCGGCCGTCGGCGAGGCGGACGTTCTGGGTGAGCGACGACACGACCAGCAGCGCGCGCCCGTCGCTCGGGGAGTAGTGGGCGCGGTAGTGCACGAACACCGGCGTGCCGAAGCGGCCGTTCTTCTCGGTGAAGCGCTCGCGCACGAGCGAGGGCAGCTCGTCGGGGCGGATCTCGCGCAGGGTCTCGGGCGGGCGCCATTCCTCGGCCGTCGCGCGGTCACGGGCGTCGAGGTGCGGGAGCATCGCGTCGATGTGCTCGCGCACGCGCGCCAGGAGCTCGAGCTTGCGCGCGACCACGGGGGGAGGGCCGCCGAGCACGTCCCACGCGGTCTCGACGTGGTGGATGTACCGCCCGCCGGTGCGCGCGCGGTCGCGGGCCTTGAGGGCCTCGCCGATGGGGATCGCGTCGTCGATCGAGTCGGCGAGGATCATGTCGACGGCGCCGCTCCCCTCGTCGCGCGGGGCGTTCGAAGCGCCCGCCGCGGGCGGGGGCGGCGGCGGCGCGGCGTCGGCGCGAAAGACCTTGTCGGCCTCCGAGCTCCACGCGTCGGCGCCGGTCTGCCGGCTCCCGCTGCTCTGGAGCTTGGCGAAGTTGTACTCCCACGGGTCGCGCAGGTACGCGGGCAGCTTCGAGACCGAGAGGCCGACGGCGGTGATGCCGAGGAGCAGCACCACGGGGGCGTAGCGCCCGGTGAGGGCGGCGACGGCGCGCATCACGGGCGCCGACGGGGGCGCCTCGGCCGCGGGCGCGTCGGACTTCGAGAGCCTCGCGCGCTGCCGCTCGACGACGGTGATCGACGCGGGGACGATCACCATCGTGGCGCACCAGCAGAAGAGCATGCCCGAGGCGCCGATGAGCCCGAACTGGCTGAAGCCCCTGAAGCCCGTGAGCATGAGCGAGCCGTACGCGCCCGCGGCGGCGAGCGACGAGAGCTGCGTGCCCGCGCGGCAGGTGACCGACGCGTCGACGAGGGCGCGCTCGACGCCGTCGCCCGCGGCGCGGCGCTCGCGGTAGCGCGCGAGGTACATGATCGAGTAGTTGATCCCGTTGCCCGCGACGATCGACCCGAGGAAGGCCGTCGAGATCGTGAGGTAGCCGAAGGCGACGTACGCCACCGCGTACGCGAGGCCCACGCCCGTGAAGAGCGCGAGGCCGATGTGACCGAGGGCCCACGGCGTGCGGAAGAACAGCACCAGCGACCCGAGGATGAGGATGAACGCGAGGCCCGTGGAGAGCGCGGCCTCCTTGATGAGCGAGTCGCGCTCGGCGGCGGCGTTGGGGATGTCTCCGCCGAGGCCCACCTCGGCGCGGGGGTTGATGCTCCGAGGGTTCGCGCGCGCGATGACGGCGTTGACGCGCGCGATGAGCTCGTCGCCCGCGCGGTCGCCGAAGCCCGCGCCCGACGCGCGGATCACCAGCAGGTAGATGCCCCCGTCGGCCGTGCGGAAGTAGCCCGTGGGGTACCGATCGAGCTCCCGCGAGCGCGACGCGAGCTGGGCGCGAAAGCGTTCGAAGGGCCGGGCGCTCTCGCTCACCTGCGGTGCGCTCGCGGCGGGCGCTGGCGATGCGCTCGGGCGCTCGGCGCGGTCGCTGCGCTGCGCGCTGCACGGCTCGTCGTCGAGGTCGACGAAGCCCGGCTGCGCGCGGCGGCGGGCGCGAGAGAGCTCGCACTCGACCTCCTCGAGGTCGCCCACGTCGGCGAAGAGCCATTTGCGCTGGAGGTAGAAGCGCCGGGCCTCTTCGGGGCCGTGCTCGACGGTGCGCACGAGCGAGCGGGGGAGCGCGCGGAGGCCGGGTTCGATCGCGTCGACGATGCGCTTGTTGGCCTCGGGGTCGGGCGAGCGCACGACGACGAAGAGCGTGGCGCTGCCGCCGCCCATGCGCGCCATGGCCTGACGAAAGAGCCGCGCGCCCTCGCTGCGCTCGGGCAGAAGGTCGAGGAAGTCTCCGTGCACCTCGAGGCGGCTGGCGGCGAACCACGACGCGGCGATGACGGCGAGGGCGCCGACGATCACGGCCCAGGGGCGGGCGTGCGCGGAGCGCGCGGTGCGCGCGAGGGCTCGGTCGATCCAGGGCGTCGGTCGCGCGTCGGTCGTCACGATGCGCCGGCACTACACCGCGCGGGGGAGACGTTCAACGGCTAGCGCGGGAGCCACCGACGCTACCTGCGTTCGAGCAGCCAGTCGAAGTAGACGGTCGCGCCGGGCAGGCCGGGCGCGGGGAGGGTGAGCCGCGCGGCGCCCGCGACGCGCAGGCCGTGGGCTTCGAAGCGCGCGGCGACCTGCTGGGGCGTGGTCACGTGGTGGTCGTTGATGCCCTTGAACCCGATGGCGAGAAAGCCCGCCTCCATCATGCGGTTGACGGCGGGCATGCCGAGTAGGAAGTGTCCTCCCGGGCGGAGCACGCGGCGCACCTCGGCGAGGGCGCGGTCGAACTCGGCGAGGTGCTCGAAGGTCGAGAACGACGCCACGAGGTCGAAGTGCGCGTCGGGGTAGGGGAGCTCGTAGGCGTCGCCCCTGCGCAGCTCGGAGCGCACGCCGAGGCCCGAGAGCACGCGCGCGGCGACGTCGGGGTCGGCGTCGAGGTCGACGCCGTGGAGCTCGTCGGCGACGCCCGCGAGCGCGGCCTGCACGGCCCCGGCGCCGTAGCCGATCTCGAGGGCGCGCCCGTAGCGGCGCCCGCCGAGCAGGCGCAGGCCGAGGTTGATGCGCTCGCGAAAGAGCCAGCCCGTGAGGGGCCGGGTGTAGTAGGCGATGGGGTCGGTGGGGCCGTTCTTGGGGAACCGGCGGATGAGGTCGAGCGTGAGCTGCGGGGTCATGGCCGGTCGGCGCGCTCCACGACGATGAGGGCGAAGAGGCCGAAGGTGCGGTCGCCGGCGCGCACGGCGCGGTCGAGGGCGACGAGGCGGCGGGCGATGAAGCCGGGCACGCGGGTGTTGAGCCTGAGCCCGCCGCTCGCGAGGTAGAGCCACTTGTGAAAGGGCTCGCGCTTCACGATGCGCAGCGAGGGGAACTCCCTCGCGAAGCGCGCGTCGGAGTCGCGGAACACGCTGGTGGGCAGGCGCGTGTTGGCGCCCGCCATGCGCCCGTCGCCGACGACGCGCCAGTCGTCGGGGTCGTCGAGGTGGGGCTCGTGGTGCAGCACCGAGTGGAAGTACTGGCCCACGGGCGTGTACCAGGGCTCGACGAGGGCGACGCGGCCGCCGGGCCGCAGCACGGTCTGGGCTCCGCGCAGAAAGCCCGCGGCGTCGGGCAGGTGGTGGAAGACGTCGAAGGCCGCGATGGCGTCGAGCGACGAGGGCGCGAACTCGTCGGCGATGCGGCACGCGTCGATGACGCGGTCGACGCGGGGCGTGGGCACGCACTCGCTCGTGATGGCGTGGGGGGCGAACTCGCGGAAGAAGCCCCCGCCCGAGCCGAGCTCGAGGAGCCGCGGGTAGCGCTCGCGCGGCACCTCGGCGGCGAGGCGCGCGTAGACATCACGGTAGATCTCGTAGAGGAGCCTGTTCGCGCGGATGCGCCCCGCGTCGTCGTCGATCTCTCGCTCGTGGTCGTGCATGGCGGTGTGTGCGCGCTCAGTTGCGGTTCTTGCGGGCCTTCTTGCGCGCCGCGCCGTCGTCGTCCTTCTCGGCGGGGGCGCGCTGCGGGGCGGCGGTCACCGCGCGGATCTGCGGCGTGCGGTGCTGCGGCGAGGCGACGCCGAGCACGTGGCAGACCTCTTCGGTGACCTGGTGCGAGACCTCGTCCTCGAGCTCCTCGATGCCCGCGCAGAGGCGCTCGAGGTTGCGCTGGTAGACGAAGAGGCGCACCACGGGCTCGTCGGCGCCGGGCGGCGGCTCGCCGAGGCCCTCGACGAGCAGGGGCGCGCGGGGGTCGACGCCGTCGGCCACGACCTCGACGCCGGGCTGGTCGTCGACGATGACCAGGGCGCCCTCGAGCGCGCGGGCGACCTGCGCGTCGACCTGCTCGAGCGCGCGCACCACGGTGCGGTGAAACTGCTCCCGAGGCAGCGACCACGGCGGCGCGGGCACCTCGCGGTCGAGGTCGCGGCACTCGAGAAAGGCCGCGGTGGCGCCGCGCCAGTCGCGGAGCTGGTCGCGCACGAGGCCGAGGTAGTAGTGCGCGTCGGGGTTGCGGGGGTCTTCGCGCAGGGCGTCGAGCAGGTGCGCGGCGGCCTGCTCGGCGTCGCCCACCTCGAAGCGCGCGCGGCCCACGAGGAACGACTGCCCCGGCTGCTCGTAGGGCCCCTCGGGCAGCGCGTCGAGCACGCGGCGAGCGTCGTCGTCGTCGCCGCGCGCGAGCAGGGCGTCGACCTTGAGGAGCATCGCGTCGACGACCTCCTCGCGCGTGTCGACGAACTCGAGCACCTCGTCGCAGAGCTCGATGGCGCCCTCGTAGTCTTGCAGGGGGCTGATGAGCAGCTCGGCGGCGTTGAGCATCGGGTCGGGGTAGCCGTCGTCGAGGGCCATGGCCGTGCGGTAGTGCTCCATCGCGTCGTCGAACTCGCCCTCCTGGGCGGCCACCTGGCCGAGCACGTTGTGGGCCTCGGGCGAGCTCCCGTCGATCTCGAGCGCGCGCCGCGCGCAGGCCCGCGCGCCCCTGGAATCGCCCTGCGAGAGCAGCTCCCAGGCCCGGTCGAGGTGAGCTGACAACGGATCCATTCCCACGATTGAAGCGCCTCGTCTCCCCGCCGCGGGGCGCCGTCGTGTCGAGCGTCCCTCCTGGGGGGAGCGTCAGCATGGCGACCTTTCGCGCCCCCGGTCAAGACGTCGCGCGGTGGCGATCGGGCGCGAGGGTCTGGTATACGGCCCGTGGGAATGCGTATGCGCGCACTCGCACTGCTCCTCGTGGTCGCCGCGCCGGGCTGCGCGACGATGACCCGCGCCCCCGGCTCGTACGGGCGCCCCAGCCGCGGCTGGGTCTCTCGCGCCGAGCGCCTGCCCGACCAGGGCCGCGGCTGGCGGGTGCTCCGCGACGACGCGCACGGCGGGCAGCACTGGGGCACCGCGCGCGTCGTGTCGCTGGTGCGCCAGGCCGCGCGCGGCGCCGCGGTCGGCCGCAACGCCGTGCCGCTCGTGGTGGGAGACATCTCCGCGCCGCGCGGGGGTCAGATCCCGCGGCACGCCTCGCACCGCGCGGGCCGCGACGTAGACCTCCTCTTCTTCGCGCGCGACGCGCTCACGAACGAGCCCGTGGTGACGCCCGAGTTCGTGCGCTACGACCGCGACGGCAACTCGGTCGCGTGGCCCGCGCCTCTGCGCTTCGACACGCCCCGCAACTGGGACCTCGTCGAGTCGGTGGTGCGCGCCGAGGGCGTGGGGGTCACGCGCATCTTCGTCGCCACCTGGATCGAGCATCTGCTCGTCGAGAACGCCCGCGCCCGCGCGCGACCCGCGTGGGTGGTCGAGCGCGCCGAGCAGCTCATGCACCAGCCGGGCGACAGCGCGCCCCACGACGACCACTTTCACGTGCGCGTGGCGTGCTCGCCCGACGAGCGCGCCGCGGGCTGCGTCGACTGGGCCCCGATGTGGCCCTGGCTCGAGAAGGACTGGGAGAAGGGCGACAGCCTCTCGGCCGACGACGCGACCGTGCTCGCCGCCCTCGAGTAGCGCTCGTCAGCGCACGCAGCCGACGCCCGTCTCGCAGCGGTTGAAGCCGTTGCGGGGCTCGCAGACGTAGCGCCACGTGCGGCCGGCGGCGCAGAGCACCAGCGTGTTGCCGTCGCAGCTCCCGTTGGGCGCGGCGGCCGCGGGGTCGCACTCGTGGTCGATGCCGCAGAACGCGTGGCCGTTGACCGTCTGGCACGAGGCGCCCGTCACGAGCCGACCGCAGTCGATCGAGTGCCAGCGGCCGCCGCGGCAGACGCGCAGCGACGTGCCGTCGCACTCGACCGACGAGCCCGTGCACTCGGGGCCCGCGCCGCGGCACGTGCCCGCGCTCGCGTCGCACACGCCCCCGGTGAGCGCGCAGTTGCGCGCCGGGGTGTAGACGCCCTGCGTGCACTGCTCGAGCACCGTCCCGTTGCAGCGCGCGGGCGCCCCCGCCGCGCACGCGTCGCCCATCGTGGGCACGCACGCCGCCGCGCCCCCCGACGCCGCGCAGCGCTGGCCCACGGCGCTGCAGTCGTCGCGGGTCTGAACCCCCGACGCGCAGCGCAGGGCCGCGCGCGGCGGCGTGCCGTCGCAGCTCTGCGCCGGCGTCGGGCACGTGCCGTCGGAGGTGCGCGTCACGGTGTACTTGAGGCAGGTGCTCAGCCAGTCGCCGCACGTGCCCGAGACCGTCGTCGCGACGCAGTGGAGCGCCGGACACGCGCGCGCCGAGAGGGAGCCGCCCTCCCACGAGTCGGGGCGAAAGTACTCGTTGAGCGCCTCCTGCGGCGGGCGAAAGGTGCAGAGGCCCATGCGCACGGCGAAGTTCGCGAGGTCGCCGTGGCTCCACATGCAGAGGCCCGGCGTCGGCGAGGTGCTGTCGGTCGGCACGTCCGACGGTCCGTCGCTCGTGGCCCCGTCGGGGCGCGCGCCGTCGGTCATGGCGCCGTCGGCCGCGTCGTCGGGCGTGGCGCCGTCGGTGACAGCGCCGTCGGCGGCCGCGTCGTCGCCCGGCGCGACGTCGTCGCCGTCGGCCGCGGGCGCGTCGCCGGGCGAGACGCCGTCGAGCGGGGCGACGCCGTCGAGCGGCGTCGACCCGTCGCGGTTGCCCGACTGAGAAGGGGGGACCTTCGAATCGCCGCACGCGGCGAGCAACGAGGCGAAGGCGCAGAGCGCGAGCAGAGAAGACTTCATCGCCCGCATGCTGTCAGCACTGCGCGCCCCGAGGCAAGTGCCGTCACGGGGTCGGCGCGCGCGCGGCGTGCGAGGGCGGGTCGCGGTCGGGGCCCACGGGGCGCCCGTCGAAATCGAAGAAGCCCGCCGCAAGCACCGACGCCTCGGCGCCGAGCAGCACGCGGCCCCGCGCGGGCGCCACGCGCGCGTCGTACACCACGTACTCGGGCACGAGGTCGGGCAGCGCGCGAGAGAGCAGCGTGCCGAGCGGCGTCGAGCCCGCGATCACGAGCACCGTGCGCGACGGCTCGTCGGGGTCGGGCGCGGTGAACACGGCCCCGGCGTCGGGCGCGTCGAAGCGTCGCTCGCCCACGGTCACCCCGCGCTCGTCGACGCGCACCGGCAGCCGCGCGGCCATGCGCGCGAGCAGGCGGTTCGAGCGCCCCACGAGCACCAGCGTGCGGCCCGCGCCCATGGCCTCGGTGTAGCTGTCATCGCGCACGACGGGGTAGCGCGCGCGCACGCCCGGCCGCTGCGCCCAGTGGCGGGCGACGCGCTCGTTGGCGCGCACCTCGGCGGGGTCTCCGGTGCCGACGACGAAGAGCAGGGGCGTGTCGAAGACCTCGCGGATGGGCCCCCCGGCGCGGGCGTGGGGGCGCGCGCCCGAGCGCCAGTGGCCGCCCTCGCGCACGAGCGTGGTGGGCGCGTCGAGGGGTAGCGAGACGCGGTCGCCGTCGATGGTGAGCGAGAGGGCGCGCGCGCGGGGCGCGTACGCGGCGCGCGGCGGCGTGAGCGTGAGCGCGGCGACGCCCGACGTGGTCGCCGTGCCGGTCGCGTCGCGCTGCGTGTCGAGCGTGACCTCGCCCCAGCGGCCCGTGCGCTGCGGGGCGCCGCCGCGCGCGCCCTCGAGGGCGTCGATGGTGAGCCAGTAGCTGGTGTTCCATCGCAGCTCGGGGGTGCGAAAGCGGATGCTCCGAGGGTGCGGGTCGCGGCGGTACTGGAGGAAGTGCGGCACGATGCGGCCACCCTCGTAGGTGGTGCTCCACACGTTGTGGTCGAGCGCGGGGAACTCGCTGCGCAGCGTGTAGCCGAGGGCCTCGTAGCGCTCGGTGAGCGCCGTGGAGTTGGTGATGGGGCGGTCGAGCGTGCCCTGCACCACGTAGAGCGGCAGGTGCAGCCCGTTCTCGGCGTAGCTGGCGTTCGAGCGCAGCTCCATGAGGAGCAGCTCCCACGGGCGCCGCGGGCCCTGCGTGTCGTGGCGCACGAAATAGCTGTGATAGCCGCAGAGGGCGGCCGTCGCGGCGAACGCGTCGGGGTGGTGAAGAGGGATGCCCGCCGCGCCGATGCCCCCCATCGAGAGGCCGGTGAGGTAGGTGCGGTCGGGGTCGACGCGGTACGCGCGGCGCACCTCGTCGAGCACGCGCAGCACGTCGTGCTCGCCCTGCTGGCGGTAGAACGCGTCGCCGAAGGACACCGGCGCCACGAGCAGCGCGCGGGTGTCGGGCATGGGCGGGAGGTAACGGTCCGCGTGCGTGCGCGTGTCGTCCTCGTCGTAGAAGCCCGTGAGGATCGCGAGCATGCGGTGCGCGGGGCCGTGCAGCCCGTGGAGGCCCATCACCACGGGCGTCGCGCGGTCGGCGCGGTACGACGGCGGCACGTAGACCGAGTACTCCTGCAGCGCGCCGTCGAGGGGCGATCGGTACGCCCGTCGGAGCGCGCCCGCGCGCTGCGCGTAGGGGTCGCGGCCCGCGGCCACCGCGTCGAGGAGCTCGTTCAGGAGCCGCGCCTCGGAGGCGAGGTGGTTGGCGTCGGGGTCGGCGTCGGAGACGAGCTCCGCGAGGCGCTCGGCCACGCGCTCGACCGACCAGATGGAGCCCGCGGGCAGCGACTCGGTCTCCCGCGGCGGCGCGGGCATCACCAGCGGCGCGCGCGTCATGAACGCGGGGTCGAGCGGCGTGAGCACCTCGGCCGCGCGCACCAGCGCCGCGCGCACCGCGGGCGACACGCGCACGGGGAAGCTCTGCGTCGCACCGCCGACCTGCACGGTCACCGAGCCCTGCGCGTCGCCCGCGAACACGTCGTGGTAGGTGAGCGGCTCGGGGGGCTCCACGCGCAGCGACGACGTCGCGCTCGCGCCGTCGCGCACCAGCGTGACGCGCGCCTCGGGCGCAGCCTCGCCCTCGACGGTCGCGACGCCTCCGGGGAACGACACCTCGACGTCGACCCGCGTGCCCTCGGCCGCCGCGCGGCGCGAGAGCGTGACCGACGCGGCGCGGGAGGTGAGCGCGCGGCACCCCGCGTCGTCGACGCCCGGCAGCTCCACGCGCACCGTGGGGTCGGGGCGCATCGAGGGGTCGGTCAGCCGCGCGAAGACGTCGAGGTCTCCGCGCGACGCGAGCTCGAGCACCAGCGCGTGACGGCCGGGCGTGAGCTCGACGCGCAGCGCGTCGTGGTCGTCGATCGACTCTCTCGCCGACGTGCGCCGCAGAAGCTCGCGCCCGTCGATGCGCACCGAGAGCGCGTCGTCGCTGCCGAGGAAGAGGTAGCGCGGCCCCGCCGTCCGCGCGTCGAGCACGAGCCCCGCGAACGCGACACGCCCGCCGCGTCCGCCGAGGGCGGCGCCCACGTCGAGCCACGGGCGGTTCGAAGCCGCCGGGCGCCACGAGGGCGAGGTCGCCGCGGCCGAGGGTTCGAGCGCCGCGACGGCCACGTCGAGGCCGCGCGGAGGCGTCGCGAGGAGGCGCTCGAAGACGGCGCTCCACGAGGGGCGAGGGGCGAGGGGGCCGGTGCGATAGGGGCCCGCGAGGAGCCAGGTCGAGAGCTCGCCGTCGGGGCCGGGCGTGACGAGGCAGCGCGCTTCTGCGCGCGCGGAGAGTGATGCGAGGGCGACGGCGACGAGGGCCGCGCGACGTGGTGCAGGGGCCATCGCGGGGCGTGGAATCTACACCGCTTTACCGTGCGTGGATCCTGACGCATCATCGCCGCGCGTCGAGAGGGCGGCGAAGCGCCTTCGCAAGCGACAACGTCTGAACGGTTCCTTCAACAGCTCCCGCAGGAGGGAGAACTTCATGCGCATCCTCCGTGTCACGGCGCTCGCGAGCGCCCTCGCCCTGCTCGCAGCGGGGTGCGGTCGCACCGAGCTCGATACCGACCTCACCGCCGACGTGCCGCCGGGCGACACGCCACCGGTCGATGTGCCGCCGGGCGACGTCCCTCCCGACGACGTGCCGCCGATCGACGCGCCCGACGTGCCGCCCATCGACGCGCCCGACGTGCCGCCCATCGACGCGCCCGACGTGCCGCCCATCGACGTCCCCGATGACCAGCCCCCGATCGACGTGCCCTTCGACGGGCCCGACGTGCCGCCGGTGTGCCTGCCGCCGCTCCAGATGTGCGGCGAGCGCTGCGTCGACACCACGTCCGATCCGAACAACTGCGGCGGCTGCGGCAACGCGTGTCGCAGCGGGCGCTGCGCGGCGGGCGCGTGCGTGGCGATCTGCCCGCCGGGCACCGCCGAGTGCGCGGGCGCGTGCGTCGACCTCGCGTCCGACCGGCTCAACTGCGGCTCGTGCAACAACGCCTGCGCGGCGACCGAGACGTGCGCGTCGGGCACCTGCATGGCGATCTGCCCGCCGGGCCAGTCGCTCTGCGGCCGCGCCTGCGTCGACCTGCGCTCCGACCGCGCCAACTGCGGCGGCTGCGGCGTCGCGTGCCCCGCGGGCCGCGTGTGCACGGGCGGCGTCTGCGCCGTCGCGTGTGACGTGACGCAGATCGACTGCGCGGGCACCTGCGTCAACGCGCAGACCGACCCGGCCAACTGCGGCGCCTGCGGAAACCGCTGCGCCGACGGCCAGGTCTGCTCCGCGGGGCGCTGCCAGACGACCTGCGCCTCGGGCAGCGTGATGTGCGGCGCGTCGTGCGTGAACCTCCAGAACGACCCCGCCAACTGCGGGCGCTGCGGCGCCACGTGCCCCGCGGGCGCGGCCTGCGCGCTCGGCATCTGCACGCTGACGTGTCCGTTCCCCTCGGCGCGCTGCGGCGGCACCTGCGTGCTCACGCTCAACGACCCGAACAACTGCGGCTCGTGCGGCAACCGCTGCGCCGCGGGCCAGCTCTGCTCGTTCGGGAGCTGCCAGTCGCGCTGCACCGCGCCCCTCGTCGAGTGCAACGGCGGCTGCACCGAGTTCCGCATCGACCCGACCAACTGCGGCTCGTGCGGGCACCGCTGCGGCCCCGGTGAGATCTGCCTCCTCGGCACCTGCGGTCCGCCCCCCGGCTGCATGCCCCCGCGGAGCATCTGCCCCGGCGGCTGCTCCGACCTGCGCTCCGACCCGCGCAACTGCGGCGCGTGCGGGCGCCGCTGCGCCGCGGGCGAGATGTGCACCAACGGAACCTGCGTGGGCAGCACCTGCATGGCCCCGCAGATCCAGTGCTCGGGCCGCTGCGTCGACCCCACCAGCGACCCGGCCAACTGCGGCGCGTGCGGCAACGTCTGCCCCATGGGCTCGGCCTGCGTGCGCGGCGCGTGCACGAGCCGGTGCATGCCCCCGCAGCGCGAGTGCGGCGGCGGGTGCACCGACGTGCAGACCGACCCGGCCAACTGCGGCGGCTGCGGCAACGTCTGCGCCGGCACCGCGGTCTGCGTCGGCGGCGTGTGCGGCACGCCCTGCCCGCCGCCTCGCACCACCTGCGGCGACCGCTGCGTCGACGTGCAGACCGACCCGAGCAACTGCGGCCGCTGCGGCAACGTCTGCCCCATGGGCGCGACCTGCGCCGCGGGCGCGTGCCGCATGGTGATGACCTGCACCGCGCCGCGGACGCAGTGCGGCGCGAGCTGCGTCGACCTGCAGACCGACCCGGCCAACTGCGGCGGCTGCGGCACCCGCTGCCCCGCGGGCACGCCCTGCATGGCGGGGCGCTGCGCGTGCCCCGGCGGCACCATCCTCTGCGGCGGCTTCTGCGTGAACACCAGCTCGAGCCCGCTCAACTGCGGCGCCTGCGGCAACGCCTGCGCCCCCACGCAGGCCTGCGTCGGCGGGAGCTGCACCTGCCCCGCGCCGCTCTCGTCGTGCGGCGGCCGGTGCATCAACACCAACAACGACACCAACAACTGCGGCACCTGCGGCAACCGCTGCCCCGCCACCTTCGACTGCCGCGGCGGCGCGTGCACCTGCCCCGCGCCGCTCTCGTCGTGCGGCGGCCGGTGCATCAACACCAACAACGACCCCAACAACTGCGGCACCTGCGGCACCCGCTGCGGCATGGGCCAGGTCTGCGTCGGCGGGAGCTGCGGCTGCCCGGCCACCAGCACCCTCTGCGGCGGCCGCTGCACCAACACCAACTTCGACACCCAGAACTGCGGGCGCTGCGGCAACGCATGCGGCCGCGGCCAGTTCTGCGTCTTCGGCACCTGCCGAGGGCGCTGAGCCTCCCCTCCCGATGACCCGCCGTCCCCGCGAAGGAGCGTCGCCCGTCTCGCGGCGCCCTCGCGGGGCCACGCTCGCGCTCGTGGGCACGGGCCTCGCGCTCGTCGCCCTCGCGCGCGTCGCCGCCGTCGCGCAGGTGCCCGCGCCCTCGCGCCGGCCGTCGACGCTCACCGAGCGCATGTGGGAGTTTTCCACGAGCCCGGTGGGCCCCATGCGCGCCGCGGTGCTCATGCCTCCGCAACGTGACGCGAACGCGCGGTGGCCGCTGCTCGTGGCCTTTCACGGCTGGGGCGAGTCGAACCGCGGGCCCGAGGCCGGCGCGTGGGGATGGGCGCACGACTACGAGCTCGGCGCGTCGGACGCGGAGCTGCGTCACGCGCCGCTGCGCCGCGGGGCCTTCCTCGGCTTCGTCTCCGACGAGCGCTACGCGCGGCTGCGCAGGGACCTCGCGCGCAGGCCCTACCGCGGCGTGGTCGTCGTCACGCCCTTCACGCCCGACACGCTCGACCCCGACGCCGCGTCGGTCGCCGAGGCGTACGCCGACTGGGTCGCGACGGTGCTCGTGCGCCGCGCGCGGGCCGAGCTCCCGGTGCTCTCCGACCGCGCGGCCACGGGCGTCGACGGCGTGTCG